>SKWJ01000453.1 GCA_007128995.1 Paracoccaceae bacterium | reverse complement strand
GAATACAAGTATATTCATACACTATTTATTGCGACCATAAAGATAATCGTGGTTAATACATATTTAATTTTCAGGAGACGCCTGCGCGGGTTTATGACGCAGCGACGAGGCCACCCGCGACTGTGCAGCATCAACGTCAAGACTGGCCAACACGGACGCTCTTGTGGTGTCCAGCCAAGCACCAAAGCTACTGGTTCCCTCGGCAGATGGGATCACCCCTGCGGGAACGCGCCGAGGCCGTGTGAAATTGCTGTCCAGCAAAGCCAGATACGACAACAGGCGCGGACAGTTCAGAAAGTCTGCGCGCAAGAAATGGCCGCTGGCCTCGTCGCGCGCTGCACGCTCCCCTACCCAATAGGCGCAGAGTGACGCTCCCAGACCGGCGCGAAATTGGGCTGGAACAAGTCCCAACTCCCGAAGCCCTGCGCCATTGGCGATGCTGCAATAGGAGGCGGCCATCGCATAAAGTGCATCCATCTCGCGCGAAATGGGGAAAGTCCCGCTGAGTATGGCGTTGATGAGCACTTCACCCATCAGCATTCCGACATCATGCGACAGATCGTTCTCAGAGACGGCTGCGTCAAGCAATGCTGCATCCTGCAGCAAGATCAGTGACCCGACAGGCACATCGATACCCAACTCCTCGACCAGCACATCGCCAAGCGACGCATCTGGCAGCAATTCCCGGGTTTCGGGAACGATATGGAACCGCTCAACGCCGCTATCAACCGACAAGGTTATCAAACGGACAGGAAGCAAAGCACTCAGGGTACATTGTATTTTCCCGGTGGCGGGTTCAGGTCCAGATCGAGCGTCTCCACTCCAGATCAAATCGAGAATTTCAGAATTTCGCATTGTGTCACTCACTTTATCGATCTGAAACTTGATATGTTTCGGTCGGTTACAAGAAGCATCCATGAACTGATAAGCCCCTGACCCGAAACAAGACATGATCGTTCCTAGTTGAACTTGCAGAGATGCGGCATGACTTAACCAAAATACATCCAGAGATTGAACGTGTTGATTACCTACCCGCCCAGCGGGTTTCCGCCTATTAACCTTCTTGGGCTGGCTGAATGGCCAGGTTGTTTTTTATGCAGACACCGATAACCGCTGCGTCAACTTGGTGCAGGATTATTCAAGGCCTAACACCGCTCTGGTCACAGTCAGAGGATCAATAAAAAAAGGTTAATTTTCTACTGCTCTTAGATGTGACAAGAAACCAATCGCGCGTTCGCACATCAATGCCAGTGTGATTCGTTGAAATCTGAACTAAAACGAGACTTGCCGGGCATAATTTTTGCTTCAAATAGCTATATTAAAGTGCATTTTCAGCAACATGCCGAAAAATAAATTTCACCACTCGTTAACCTTGACATAGTGCACCGCGCCCAGTCCTCAGGAAATTCCCTGTTTGGCCCGCGTAAAGCAACGGCAAAAGCCAGATTCCAGCGGTCTGCCCCCTCGCGGGTGGGAGGGAGCAGGCCCTGGTCGCATGCGACGCGGTACCCCCCATCGATGGGCTGTGAACAGCACGCGCGCCAGTCACAAAACTTGATTGAGTGGTTTTATCTGGGGCGGATCGCCCCGAGATCAGCGCTATCAGGACGCATTCCCTCGACCGGCTGATCCGGATAGATCAGTAGCATTGTCAAACGGCGATTCTCGGGGGCTGTCGGGTTCTCACGGTTCAGGGGCATGGTATCGGCAACGCCGGACACGCGCGCGATCCTGTCGTTTGACACGCCCGCCGCAACAAGGACACGCCGCGCGGCATTGGCCCGATCAGCCGAAAGCTCCCAATTCCCGTAATTGGTCCGGGTCGTGAAGGGTACCGCATCCGTATGCCCGGTAATGATCATCGGATAAGGAAGATCTGCGACGGCCTGCCCGACAACTTGCAGCAAGTCGCGCGTTGCATCGCCAATCTGTGTGCTGCCCAAGTCGAACATTGGCGCAGCTTCCTGGTCAAGGATCTGAACCAGAAGTCCCTCCGGGGTCTGTTCAACGCGCAAGCTGACCTGAAATTCGACCAAGGCAGCATTTTGCGCAATAGCAGCGTCGATCGCCGCTTCGACAGCGTCAAGCTTCTCCGAACGCTCTTCGACGAACTCTGGCAGGTCAGGCTGAACCGAATTGGTCTCATGCGCGGCCTCGACCATGCTGGCATGAGCTACCATAGCCGCCAGTTCTGTCAGATAGACGCCGTCCGAAGACGCCACGAATGCATCATCGGCGACGCGCATAGGCTCCATCTCACCCAGAAACTCATCTGGCGGCGCAACGGGAAGCTCTCGGCCCAGACTTGGCGGATTGATCTGGTAACTTTCACCTTCCACGCCCCGAAATATTCCATCCGGCCCGAAGACCTGACCTTCCAGAAACCCTTCGCCCCCCATCAGCTTGCTGGTTTCTGTCGGGGTGAAGAACTCGGCCAGCCCTTTCAGCTTTTTCTCGTCAGCGGCAGACACGATCCAAAGCAACAGAAAGAACGCCATCATCGCCGTCATGAAATCGGCATAGGCGACCTTCCAGGCACCGCCGTGGTGATCATGATCATCATGATCTTCGCTTTTCCTGATGATGATCTGCTGCTCTGCCATCCATCTGCGCCCTTTTGCTTCCCGACAGTCTGCGCCCTGGACCGCATTGCGCGGACCAGAAGGTCACGCTCACCTGTTCAGGAAATCTTCAGCTTTTCCGGAACATCAGCTCTTTCAGGGCGCGCCTCTCGGCGATCATATTTGCCAAAACCGACGCGACGGGCATAGCTTGCCTTGCGTTCGGAATAGCTTGGGGCGACAAGCGGAAAATCCTCTGCCAGACCAAACATCGCGCGATATGCAGACTCGGTCAGCCCATGTTCAGCACCAAGATGCCGCTTCAGCATCTTGAAGCCCTTGCCACAGCACAGACAGTACACTTTGTCATGGGTCACGGCATTCTCGACCGGAATGGCGGGTGTCGCGCGGCGGGGTGCCGGGGCCGGCGCATTCAGTCCAGCTGGTGCAGATGCCGCGTCTCCGAATTCCTGCCGCAGCTTGCCAACCAGAGAAACGATATCGTCTGCTGTTACATCCTGACGTGCTGCGTAAGCTGCAACAATAGCAGCTAGGACGTCGGTTTTTGATTCGGATTGTGTCATCGAATGCCCTCTACTTTAAGAATACCTTCCGGAAACAGAGGGTTGCGGCCACAACAAACATGCGGACAGCAGCTTACCCCCCAACGGAACATCGAGTTCTTCGATAAACGGCATAGATAATATTGCATAGATCATTCGAACACGCAACTGTTCATAAATAAGTTACAGTTATTTGAAAACTTCTAAGACTGCGCAAGCACGCCGTCGGCAAACAGCACCAAGCTATTCATAAGTACGCTTACACAACGGCCTATGGATAGGACTGCGCTGCGCCGAACCCTACGCGCACGTGCCAGCCCGATCATAGCCCGGTCTAGCGCGGCGTCGCAGGCTGCGCCATTGCAGAAATCAGTTCAAGTGCGGCGTCAACCCCGGCATCGAAACTCTGGGCCGGGGCGCTTTGATCGAGCTTGTCACGCGCAGTTGCAAAATGGCCCGTCACCAGCATCAGCGCGACCAACGCTGCAACAGCTGCATGTGCGGGTCTGAAATATCGCCGGCTGTCGTTGCGTCCTGTCGCCGCAGAGGGCCCCATAGATTGCGACGGCACATTGGCAGAGAAAAACACACCGCAAGCGGTCACCGTGACTTCGCAGCCGTGCGATCCTGTCAGATAGCGGGACAAAAGCGCTTCTGGAAAGACGGCCAAGGGCATATCAACCACCACGGACGCGCCATGCGACCAGCCATCCAGTACCGAGAGTGGCAGCACAAACCGACCGAAATCGTCACGGCTGCCGACCTGAGAGATATAGGCCACTGGCTCTGCGCCAGTCCTGTCACCGGGCGCGATGACAAGGCGAATCGTATTGTCCCCCCGCTCCAGCCGGGCATCAAGGAACATGCATTCAGGGCGCTCATCTGGGATAGAAGCAGCATATCCGGAGGGCATGACAAAGCTGACGGTGTCATCGTCTGGGTTTGATGCCTTCTCGCCAAGGCTCGCCGAAATATGGACCGGTGCTGCGCTTGGGTCCTTCAACGCGTGATGCCGCAGCGCATAATCACGCGCCAGCGAAGTCAGATCATCGCTTTGCGCGACCAGAGACAACAGATCTTGTTCCTGTGAGAAAAAGATCTTGTGCGATTGGAACCCTGCCATCTCTGGTGAGACACAGAACGCCTGAAGGGGCGTGCGATGCAGTTCGGCCAGCCTGTTCAGAACCAAGGGTTCCTCACCCTCACCATGAACTGCAAGATCGCAGCCCCCCTCTGCAGTCATGCAGACAGCGACCTGCATTCCCTCGGGCCAGTCCGGCAGGACTGCTGAGACGGCCTCCGCCTCCAGAAAATTGACCAGCAGATCAGATTCACCCATCAAGCAAGCTTTCTGCACAAGCATTACATCACTATTCTTGTTTATACTTGTATTGATGTCAATTATGCTTAACAAAGAAATACAGATCGAGTCATGCGGGAACGTCCCGCGAAACATGTGGCAGGTGCGCGATGATGATCTTTCTAGGGCTTGCGATGGTCTTCGGACTGGTGTTCGGCGGCTTCATGTGGTCGGGCGGCAAGATGGATATCGTGCTCTATGCCTTGCCTTTCGAGGGCATGATTATCGGCGGCGGATCGATCGGCGCCTTCATCATCGCAAACTCGACCACTGTTCTACGTTCGTCGCTGCGCGGTCTGGTCAAGGTCGTCAAAGGACCCAAATTTAGGGCGGAACATTACGAAGAACTTCTCAAGCTGATGTATGAACTGGCACGTCTGTATAAGACAAAAGGCATCATCGCGCTGGACGAACATGTCGAAAAGCCCCATGAAAGCAGCATCTTCCAACGCTATCCAGCCATATTGAACGACCATTTCGCGACCGAGCTTATCACTGACAGTTTTCGGATGCTGTCAATGCAATTTGATGACCGGTACCAGACAGAGGATGTCATCAACCGCAAGATCAAGAAACATCACCGAGAGACGCTCGCCTCGGCGGCAGCGATCCAGACCATGGCAGACGGGCTTCCTGCAATCGGGATCGTGGCCGCAGTGCTGGGGGTCATCAAAACCATGTCCTCGATCGATCAGCCCCCCGAGGTGCTGGGCACGATGATCGGTGGCGCGCTGGTCGGGACTTTTCTCGGCGTGTTTCTGGCCTATTGCATGGTTCAGCCCATTTCTGGACGCCTGAAGCAGATCGAAGATGAAGATGGCGCCTTCTACCTGATTATTCGTGATATCTTTGTGGCCCTTGTTGCCAATCATCCGCCCAATATCTGCGTCGAGATCGGGCGCGGCAATATTCCAAGCATCAAGCAGCCCGACTTTTACAGGGTCGAAGCTGCTCAGAAAGAGCTTCCAGCAATATGAAGCATAACCTAGCAAGCCGCTTGACGCTTGCGGGCCTTGCGGCATCCCTCTCCAGCTTTGTGATGCTGGCACCCGCTGCTGCACAGGATGCTTCAGATCTGGCACAGGCCGTCCGGTCAATGCCTCTTGGTGCAGCGCAAGGAACGTCACCTGTCACTGCGCGCCCACCGCACACAGCCTTCCCCGCCGACATACTTGCACGCATGCGGGCCGAGATCATCGCGCGGACACGCCGGCCTGCAGCCCGCTCTGCGAATACGCCAACACAGCGATGACCAGCCGCATGCGCACGCTGACCATCCTCGAACGCCTGAAACGCCATGAAATGGCACATGAGATGCGCGAACTCGCGGCCTTGCGCGCACAGATCGCGACCTTGGAACGGACCCGGACAGACCTTCTGGAACGTCTGCAAACCGAAGCCCGCATTATCACCCTCGAGACAGCACCTTATGTGGGCAGCTATATCCGTTCTGTGCGGAACGAGGCAGCGCAGATCGACCGCACCCTCGCCAAGACAGCCCCCCGTGCCGAAGCGCTTGAAACGGCGATGATCGAATTGTTCCGCGAAGCTGAAACGCTCAAACTGGCCCGAACACGGGCATCACAGGCGGCCCGCGAGGACCGCGCTCGGAGAGAGGCGGCAGAGGCAGACAGCTTGACACTGATGCGCTGGCCGCGGGACAGTGACCGCTACCCAAGCTGACTCGCAGCGTTACCCTTCGTTCCGGCCTGAAGCAAAGCGCTACCGGATTGAAAGGCCGCAGGATCGTCAGCGAGAGCACAAAAACAGGGGGCGGAATGCGCAGTTGGGTTTCGGGATTAGCTGTGGTTCTGGGTCTGACCACAACCAGCGCAGTGGCTGAGGTGGTTTTGCCAGACGCCGTCTCTGACAGTGATTATGTCAGCCATCCTGCGGAACGGGTGCGCCTTGGGTGGCATCTCTTCTATGATCCGGTCCTGTCCGGAAACAGGGAAATCGCATGCGCCACCTGCCATCATCCTGCCTTTGGCACATCTGATGGCGTCTCATTGGGCATAGGTGATGGTGGGACAGGGCTGGGGCCTGCGCGCCGTGTGGACCCTGAGAATGCACCAGAACAGCGGATAGCCCGCAATTCGCCCGCACTCTGGAATCTTGGGGCGACAGAATTCACCCGCTTGTTCCATGATGGCCGGATCGAGCTGGACCCGACCCGAGAAGCCGGCCTGCGCACACCGCTGGAGGACGACATGATGTCGGGTTTCGCGTCGTTGCTGTCAGCCCAGAACATGTTTCCGGTGCTCAGCCCAGACGAAATGGCGGGGCACTACAATGAAAACGAAATCGCACAAGCAGTACGGCAGGGCCGAATCACAGGTGACGGCGGGGCCTGGGACCTGATCGCAGCCCGGGTGCGCGCGATCCCGGATTATGCCGAACGGTTCGTTGCTCTGAAGCCCGGTATTTCCGCGCCCGAAGAGATCACCTTTACAGATATTTCAGATGCGATTGCTGCTTTCGTCGCAGTTGAATTCCGGTCCGATACCAGCCAGTTCGACGCATTTCTGCGTGCCGAGGCCAGCCTGCCCGAAGACGCGATGCGCGGCTTGACGTTGTTCTATGGTCGCGCCACCTGCTCGAACTGCCACGCTGGCCCGTTCCAGACCGATCATGGATTTCACGCACGCGGTGTTCCGCAGCTTGGCCCGGGCAAGGCTGCGCGGTTCGAATCCCATCGCCGCGACACTGGCCGAATGCGGGTAACCGGCCGCACTGAAGATGCGTTTGCCTTCCGGACCCCATCCCTGCGCAATATTCATCATACCGCACCCTATGGCCATGCTGGGTCACATGCCACTCTGGAGGGGTTTCTGCGCGATCACGCTGACCCTGTAACCGCGCTGGAAACCTATGACAGGACACAGGTCATCCTGCCCGAGATGCCGGTCGAGGACTGGCAGATCCTTGATGATCTAGCAGAGGTCGCGGCCATCACAACCGCCGTTCAAACACCGCCTATCACGCTCAGCACAGAGGATATTGCCGACCTGATCGCCTTTCTGAAAACACTCAGCGATCCAGCCGCGTTGGCAGGGCGCCTGTCGGTACCGGATACTGTTCCAAGCGGGCTGGATGTTCCCGGCCGTCTGGAACGGTTCAGTCCGGATGCACTGCGACCACCTGATTGACGCTGTCAATCTCTGCCAAGGTTTTGCGCCCGTCGGGCCAAAGAACGTGGATGGTTGCGCGCTCCGCTGATCCCAGACCGAAATGGAGCGGAACCAACTGCCCCCCCGCATGCCCGCCCCCGATGCTGACTTCCTGCCATTGCCGGCTCTCATCCGTTTCAACTGTCACCCGCGCGCCAATCGCGAAGCGATTCGCGTTGCCTTGCCGCAGATTGATGGCCAGCCAGTTGCCCACCTCTGGTGTCATATTGCGATAAAGGCGCGCAGGGGCGCGCCGATTGATGACGACAAGATCAAGACGACCATCGCCATCCAGATCCACCATCGCCGCCCCCCGCGCGCGGGCTGGGTCCGCCAGCCCGGCCACGTGCGCGCCTTCACGAAACTTGCCATCAGGCATCTGCAATAACAGGTTGTTCGGGTCGGCCATTGCAAGGTCCGGCATCTGGTCGACATTGCCCTTTGCAACAAACAGGTCGGCCCGCGTGTTGTTGGTCACATCCCCCCACTGCGCATGCCAGCCGGTAGACGGGCGACCATCATCCCCGGCAAATGGTCTGTGTGCCGTATGCCCCATGTGAAACGGGGCCGCTTCATAGGTCCCGTCCGGCAGTGCCAGTTGCAGGATCTGATCCGCCATTGAGGTCAGGTAGACATCTGCAAGCCCGTTGCCGGTGATGTCACGGCTGGCAATACCCATGCCCCAAAGCATCAGTTCCGGCCAACCATCGGCTGTATCCAGAAAGCGCGCCTCCTCAATATCCCACATCTGCTCATGCCCGCCGCGCACATAATAATGCCGGTCATTTGACAGTCGCAATGTCAGACGCCCCCGCGCATCGCGCGCGGCCAAGGCCGACAAGGGACAAAACCCCGGCCCGAACGGG
>SKWJ01000475.1 GCA_007128995.1 Paracoccaceae bacterium | reverse complement strand
GAGGGTGCGCTGACCGCGATGCTGTCGCTGGCGCAGCCCGAGGCGGGTCGTGCGTTGGGGGAAGGTTCGGTGAAGGTGGTTGCGGGGGTAGGATTTGAACCTACGACCTTCAGGTTATGAGTCGTAACCCCGTTATTATGCTTTATTATTTGAAATCAACGACTTAGCCGATAAGCCTCTGTTTTCGTTGACTCCATTCGTAGACTTCCAGCGCCATTGAGTGCGTCGATGCGGTTCCCGACGTGCCCAAACAGACGTTCAATGGTTGACGTGGTGTTGACGTAAAACAGCGCGATCATAATCGCAAGATCAAGCTCTGAAGGGCCCCTTGACTGGCCATGTCAGCGGCAGAACGACCTTTTCACGCACAATCGTGGTCACGGCACGGCTTGCGCGCCGCGGATCGCCCCCCTAGGGTTAGCCACCTGACACAAGATGCCCGATGACTGCTTGAAGCCCCTCAGCGACATTCATGCCCACAGCGGCGTGAAGGGCCCGTCGCATGCGGCGCAACGTGTTACGGCCCTTTGCTGACTGTGAGCCCGTCAGGCAGGTCTCACCGAAGCGGTCTTTCAAATTCAGTGCGGCATAGACTGTATGCATTCTGAAAAACTGCGTTAGAGCAGAGCGCTAACAGGTATTCAAAGGTTGACCTTCATCGGTATCTCTGCATGTTCCCTCCCGTCCAAAACTCGAGTTCGCCAGAATTCATCTCATCTGCGACAGATAGCTCTCTCGGGTTTGGCTGATATGGTGTCGCAGAATTTCCAAAGCCCGGGGTGAATTCCGGTCGGCAATCGCTTTGATCAGTGCCTCATGTTCGCTCATGGTGCGGTTGTTGTTTTCTGCGGCCGTTGACAATCTGGTGCGCAGCGCCTGTACTCGAAATTCGATGGCCGCATGTGCATCTCTCAGGAATGAATTGCCACAATATTTGATTATTCCGCGATGCAGGGCCGCGTCCAGAAGCCTGTATCGAGCAAAGTCTGCTTTGGCGACTGCGTCGTGCATTTCAGCGACGATCGGTTCAAGGTGATCGACCAATTGCCCCCAGGCCTCGACCATCGCACGGTCCAGCGCCGCAGTCTCCAGAACCAGCCGGAAATCGCTCAGCTCGCGCACGAGTTCCGGGCTCGCTTCAAAAACAAACGTACCGCGCTTGGGGAAAATCTGCACCAACCCCTCACGCTTGAGTTCCTGAAGCGCTTCGCGGACCGGTGTCTTGGACACTTGTAAAGACGCGGCGAGGGAGGTTTCGGAGATAGCCTCGCCAAGGGCCAGTGTTCCGTCAACTATGCGTGCCCTGATCTGTTCAAGCGCTTGTTGTGAAAGCTTTGCCACGGGCCGAGTCATCGTCTCACTTTTTTCTTGCATGCTAGAAACTCATCTTATATGCCAGGTGATATTCTGGTATATATGAAGGCTACCCACCTTCTGGCCGGGATGCAAGTCTTTACGCCGCGCGGAGGCGGCTTTGACCGGGAGGAGAACGTGATGGACAGACGGACGATTCTGAAAGCTGGCGCCGCGCTTGGTGCATTGGGGCTAGCCGGTGTCGGAACTGCAGCATGGGCGCAGGCGCGTCGTCTGCGCGTGGCGAATTTCTATGCCAGCGAGCATTCGATGAACCGTGCATTGCGTGACGTATTTGTGCCGCGCCTGGAAGCTCTGAGCGGCAGCGCTCTGACAGCCTCAATCCACGACAATTCAAGTCTTGGGGCCGAGGGCGAGCTGACCGAAGGGCTGCGGCTTGGCACAATTGAGATGGGGATCACCGGGGGGCTTTTATCGGCGTCACGGCCAAGGTTGTCGGTACTGGAACTGCCGTTCCTGTTTCGTGATTTTGACCATGCCTGGGCCGTTTTTGACAGCGATATCGGAGACGATCTGGCCACTGAATTTGAGGCGGAGGGCGTCAAGGTGCTTGCATGGGTCGGCAATGGCTTTCGTGCGATCTCAAACTCGGTGCGCCCGCTGAATACAGTCGCCGATATGGCCGGGCTGCGCCTGCGGATGCCCGAAAACCGTGTCTACATAGAGACTGGCCGCGCGCTCGGATTCAATGTGGTGACCATGCCTTTCAGCGAGATCTTCAATGCACTCAGTCAGGGTGTGGTGGATGCGCAGGACAATCCTCCACCAACTGTTCTGGCAAGCCGCTGGTTCGAAGTGCAGGACCATCTTGCGATCACCAATCATATTTTCAGCTACGGCGCCATTTCAATAAACAAGGCCCTCTACGAGCGTTTGCCAGAAGATCAGCAAACTGCACTGCAAGACGCGGCGACTGAATTTGCGACCGCACAGCGACAGATGCTTGAGGCCGATTCAGATGCTGTCGTTGCTGAACTGGAGGGGCATGGTATGCAGATCACCCGGCCCGACATCGTCGAGCTTCAAGCGGCAACAGAGACTGTGCGCAGCAGCATTGCCGCCGATGTTCCTGGCGGGCCAGAACTTCTGGAACGCATTGCCGCGCTCTGAAACCAGACTGACCGCACTACTGAACCCTGGTGCGGTCAGAAACCAAGAGGTTTCCTGATGAGCGTTTTCCTGCGCATGCGCTGGTTGGAGCCTGTGCTGGTCGCCATTCTGGCGGTGCTGGTTACAGTCGTTCTGGCCAATGTGATCGGTCGTTATCTGTTCGGGGTCGGCATAACCTGGGCCGATGAAATGGCGCGTTTCCTGTTTGTCTGGCTGACATTCCTGGGCGCAGTTCTGGGCCTGGCGCGCGGCGCGCATATCGGCATGGATATTGTGGTCGCAACGCTTCCCAGTGTTCCGGCACGCCTGCTTAGGTTGCTGGCGTTGGGATTGATGGCTGTCTTTCTGGCCGTCTGGGCCTGGTACGCAATCGAGCTTGTTCAGAGGTCGATGACGTTCCGTACCCCGGCTCTGGGCGTGTCACGGGGATATGTCTATTCTGTCGCACCCGCCTCTGCATTGCTGATGCTCGTGGTGTGCCTGCACCAATTCTGGCGCGTGCTGCGCGGGCAAGAGCAGATCGATGCTTAGTGCTTTCCTGATCGTTCTGCTCATGATGCTGACGACGGGCATACCAGTGGCTTTTGCACTTGGTCTGACGTTCCTTGTGCTGGTCTGGTGGCTGACAGATTTACCCCTGATCCTGCTTGCGCAGCAGATCATGGTAGGGGCTGACAATTACAGCCTCGTCGCCATACCCTTTTTCATGCTTGCCGCCGAGATCATGGCTGCGGGAGGAATAACCCGCCGCATCATTGCGGCGCTTATGGCGCTGATCGGATGGGTGCGGGGCGGACTTGCAATGGCAAATGTCGGCGCAAGTGCTGCGATGGCGTCCTTTTCAGGCTCAGCTGTGGCCGATGCCTCGATGGTTGGCTCGGTCATGATCCCGTCGATGAAAGACCGTGGCTATCCTGCCCCGACAGCGGCGGCAGTGACCGCCAGTTCTTCGGTGCTCGGCGTGATCATACCCCCGTCGATACCGATGATCGTTCTGGGCTTTATAACCGGCACTTCTGTCTTGGACATGTTCCTTGGGGGGGTGCTTCCAGGCCTGCTGATCGCAGCTTCCCTGATGACAGCGGCCTGGTGGGTATGTCGGCGCCAAGGGGTGCCCGCCGAAAAGAAACTGGGCGCAAGCGCGATCCGTGCCGCGTTGAGAGATGCGGTCTGGGCACTGGGGTTACCGGTTATTGTGGTGGGCGGGATACGCTTTGGTGTCTTCACTGTGGTCGAGTCGTCTGTGATAGCGGTCGCGTATGCCTTGCTTGTTGCAGCCTTTGTCTATCGCGAGCTGACGCTGAAAAGCCTCTATCGCGCGGCAGTTGGGGCTGCGACAACATCGGCCGTGGTCATGCTGATCGTTGCAGCGGCCACAGGCTCGGCCTGGTTGATGGCGTCAGAACAGGTGCCGCAGACGATTGCCGCGCAGATGGCGCTGTTTACCGAGAGCCCGTTGGTGTTTCTGCTGATTGCGGTCGTTTTCCTGTTGTTGGTCGGGATGGTGATCGATCTGACACCTGCGCTTCTGATCCTTGGGCCGATCCTCATGCCGGTTGCCGTCGGTTTCGGAATTTCGCCAGTACATTTTGCTGTGGTGATGGTCGTATCACTTGCCTTCGGATTGGTGACCCCGCCCGTCGGCACGTGCCTTTACATCACAGCAAGCATCGCCCGTACGTCGGTTGTTTCCGTGGTCCGAGCCGTGCTGCCGTTCCTGAGCGTCATGCTCTTCACACTCTTGATCATCGTTTTGGTGCCCGGCCTGTCAACTTGGCTGCCGGCCACACTGAGGTAACACCTATGTCTGATGCAGACGCCGTGAGCGAAACTGTCACGCGCCGATTTCCGGCAGAAGCACTCCATGCGCAGGTGGTCGCGGTGCTGACGGCCTGGGGCTTTGCGCGCCAGCATGCGGAAGCTTCGGCACATGTGATGGTCGAGGCCGATCTGAACGGCATTGACTCGCACGGGCTGGCGATGCTGCTGTATTATGAAGGGTTGGTTCAGGCCCGCGCCCTAAATCCCGCGCCAAAGATCAAAGTGCTTCGTGAAAGCCCGGCTACGGCGTTGCTGGACGGCGGTGGCGGTTTGGGCCACGGCGTTTCGGTGCAGGCGATAGAGCTCGCATGCGACAAGGCGCAAGCGGTCGGTGTCGGTGCGGTGGCTGTGCGCAAATCCGACCATTTCGGGGCAGCCGGGGTCTATGCGGCACGGGCAGCGGCGCGGGGGATGGTCAGCCTGATCACTTCGAACGGGTTTACGCGCTGTGTTGTCCCTGCCGGGGGCGCTCGGCCGATGTTCTCGACCAACCCGATCGCGTTTGGGGCGCCAAGGCGGACGGAACCACCGATGATGTTCGATATCGCCACATCAACTGCATCAATCGGCAAGATCAATCTGGCCTGGCTCGCAGGCAAACAAATCCCGCCTGGCTGGGTCGTTGATGGGGCAGGCCGCCCTGTGACCGATCCCGCTCAGGCACGGGTGATCATCTATGATACGGGCGAAGGCGGGCTGACGCCGCTTGGCGGCACGCCAGAGATGAGCGCGCACAAGGGCTACGGCATCTGCACCATGATCGAGGTGCTGTCAGCGCTTCTCTCGGGCGCAACAGCTGCACCGCTACAGACTGGCCGTGAGGCTGGCACAAAAGGCACGGATACCGGCCACTTTTTTCTCGCGCTGAATCCCGATGCATTTCGACCACTGGCGGATTTTCATGATGACATGGACCGTTTGATTGATGCCCTCCGTGCAACGCCGCCCGCTGATCCGGGGCAGCCTGTCTTGGTGCCCGGGGATATCGAGTGGCGAACATATTCGCGACGTAGCCGTTCTGGAATCCCACTGCCAACTCGGCTGCTCGATGAATTGTGGAACCTGTGTGAGCGGGCAGATGCTGAGTTTCTTCTGCAATCTGATACGCTCTGAAAATTGAAATGAAAGGAAACCGAATGGACAAAATGATGATCGAATCCTTCCGCCGTGTCGCAACAGCCTCGGTCGCCGATGCGGTTGAGAAGATTTGTGGCGCCCGTGGCTATCTTGGGTCGGGGATCGCCCCGCGAACTTCCGAGCGCAAGATAGCCGGTCCAGCGGTAACGGTGCTTGAGGAACCTGCTGAGGATGCTGGAGCGCCAACCCATGCGCTGGAACTGATCGACGCCGCAGACCCTGGAAGTGTGATGGTGATCGCCACGGGAGGCTATGCTGACGTTGCTGTCTGGGGCGGTTTGATGACAGCCGGTGCCATGGCCAATAATCTGGAGGCGGCTGTCCTTGATGCGTCCTTGCGCGATGTCAGCGAGATCAAGCGCGATTTTGGCTTTTCGGTATTTGCACGCGGCTCCTGCCCGGGGACAACTCTTGGCCGCGTCCGCACTGTGGCGAGCCAGGTTCCGGTAACCATAGACGGTGTTACAATTCACCCCGGTGATATTGTGGTCGGTGATGTTGATGGCGTTGTCATCGTACCACAGGCGAAAGCCGCAGAAGTCTTGACCTTGGCACAAGACATCGATGCGCGTGAAATGGAACAGGCCAAGCTGATCATTGAAAGCGGATCGCTGGTTCAGGGCATTGCCAAATACGGCCGGATCTGATGGCGGAGTTGCTATGCCTTGGTGAGCCGCTGCTGGAATTCAATCAGCAACCGAATGGCTTGTTTCTGATGGGTCATGGCGGTGACACGTCAAATTGCGCTATCGCCGCCGCGCGTTCGGGGGCATCAGTCGGTGTCATGACTGCGCTGGGGCAGGATGCGTTCGGCGACAGTTTTGTGTCGCTTTGGGCCGAAAACGGTGTGTCCGCCGATTTGGTCCAGCGTCGCGCCGATGCGCATACAGGTGTATATTTCGTGACCCATGACATTGATGGTCATGCGTTTTCCTACCTGCGCGCAGGGTCTGCGGCCAGCCGCATCGGGCCCGCAGATCTGCAGCTCGACGCCATCCGCGCCGCGCGCTGTCTGCATCTTTCCGGAATAACGCTGGCAATCAGCGATACAAGCTGTGATGCGGGTTTCGCGGCGATGGAGGCTGCGCGGGAAGCAGGGGTCGCAGTCTCCTTTGACACTAATCTTCGCCTGAAACTCTGGCCACTTGCGCGCGCCCGCGCAATGATAGGGGCCGCGATGGAGATGTGTGACATTGCCTTGCCGGGCCTCGAGGATGCGCGCCAACTCACTGGCCTGACCATGCCAGAGGCTATCGTTGAGCATTATCTGAAGGCAGGCGCGCGGATTGTAGCGTTGACACTCGGGTCTGAGGGCACACTTGTCGCGACACCAGAGCAGTCTGAACGTATAGCGGCATTTAGGGTTGACGCGGTCGATGCGACGGCTGCGGGCGACACGTTTGACGGCGCTTTTCTTGCGGAATGGTTGCGGCAAGGTGACCCATTCTCTGCGGCACGGTTTGCGAATGCGGCGGCTGCTTTGAGCACCCAAGGCTATGGAGCTGTTGCACCGATGCCCAAACGCGCGGAGATAGAAGCGTTTCTTGGAAGGGCGACGCCGTGACTGAACCCCGCAAAGCACTTGTAACTGGTGGCACTGGCGGTATCGGCCGAGGCACAGTTCAAGCTCTGCTGGCCTTGGGTTGGGAGGTCCTTGCCACTGGGGCTACCGAAGCGGAGGTTGCAGAGATGTCGCCAGCCCCAGGTCTGACAACCGCAGTTCTTGACGTGACTGATCCGGAGCAGGTTGACAGTTGCGTGGCTGGTCTTGAGCGTCTCGATGCTCTCATAAATGCCGCCGGGATACTGCGCCGGGGCGACGAACATCAGATCGAAGTCTTTGAACGTGTGATTGCTGTCAACCTGACCGGTACCATGCGTGTGTGTCTTGCCTGTCACCCTCTGCTCAGGGCGCGGGGCGGAACAGTGATCAACATTGCTTCAATGTTGTCTTATTTCGGCGGAGCATTGGTGCCAGCCTATTCGGCCTCAAAGGGCGGCATTGTTCAACTGACGAAGTCACTTGCAGCGGCATGGGCAGTTGACGGTATCCGGGTCAACGCTGTTGCTCCCGGCTGGATAGAAACAAAGATGACTGCCCCGCTGCGCACTGATGTCGCGCGGAACACTGCGATCCTGTCTCGCACCCCGATGGGCCGCTGGGGACAGCCAGAAGACGTTGGCGCCGTGATCACCCTGCTTCTATCTCCCGGCGCTGGATTTGTAACCGGGGCGACCCTGCCGGTAGATGGTGGCTATACGGCCGTTTGACCCTTTGGCCTGATTGGAGGACCGATGCCTGACACACCTGATACGACCCAGATGCCTTATCAGCTTCCGTTTCCAAGCGATGCATTGCCTGAAATCGTGATCTCAAAAGCGATCCCCGAGGATGAACGGATCTGGGTGCCTCAGGCTGAAAATGTCTGGTTTCGTCCATTATGTCTGAACCGGTCGCAAGGCTATTGGGTCAACCTTCTGCGGGTAAGACGTTCAGGTGTCTTGTCACGCCACCGCCACCCGCAGGCCGTGCATGGTTTTGTACTGAGGGGCCGTTGGCACTATCTCGAACATGACTGGACCGCTGAGGAAGGCAGTTATGTCTACGAGGCCCCAGGCGAAACCCACACACTGGTCGTTCCCGAAGATGTGAAAGAGATGATCACGCTGTTCCAGGTCAATGGTGTGATGTGCTATGTGGACCCATGGGGCAAAGTCACGGGCTATGAAGACGTTTTCACCAAGATCGACATGTGCGGCAAACACTATGCTGACGTTGGCCTGGGTATGGAATTTGTCGATAGTTTTATTCGATAGCGCCGCAAAGAATAGCGATGAACTTTCGCATGAGTGCTCCGCGATGGACTCGGGACACCAATTCACCCCCGACCGCTTTAGTCGAATGCTGCGGCGGCAATGCCGCAACGTCACAGTCGGCTTTCCGCCCCTTGCAAAGGCGACGTCAGGATCGACATGCCCGGCCCATACCTGCCGTACGGCCTGTCGCCATGCTGCGCGGCAGCATTCGTCAAAGCGGACGTAAGGGCAAAGCGCAGCGATATCCTCACAGCCCTGGGGTGTTGTTGCAGAATGGCGG
>SKWJ01000326.1 GCA_007128995.1 Paracoccaceae bacterium | reverse complement strand
CTGCAAAGGCGATTTTGACCGACACCCTGACGACGGGCCGTTGCCTGAGGGTGCACCTGCCGTCTGCGAAATCTTCCGCAAACATCCGGATGCGCTTGAAATTGCTGCGGAAATGGATGCGAAGTGGGGCACGGCTCCGGATCTAGACGCCATGCCGCTTTACGGCGTTGTATTCTCGTTCAAGGATCCGTTCGACACCAAGGACATGCGCTCTACAGGCGCTGCGGATGCCCGCTATGACATGGACGCGCCGGCTCGCGACCACCAGCTTGTCGACCGGCTACGTCGCAAGGGGGCCATAATCTTCGCCAAAGCGATAAACACCGAATATAACGGCCGAGGTGGTGATCCGGGCGGTGCTTACAGCGCGGACAAGGTCCTGCCGTCAACACTGGGATACCAGCGTAGCAGCTGGGGGGGTAATCCTTGCAACGTGTATGACACCACACGGTCGGCATCGCTTGGGTCCAGTTCCGGCTCGGCAGTCTCGGTCAGCGCGAATCTGGTCATGGCAAGCCTTGGCGAAGAAACCCGCGCGTCATGCCGGGGTCCATCCAACCACAATTCGGTCGCGCTTATCTTGCCACATAAGGCGATGATTGGCTTCGATGGCGGCGCAATCGGCGCTGATATTTACTGCGACAGAACCGGAATCCACGCGCGCAAAATCGCTGATGCGGCGAAGATCCTTGATGCGCTCGCGGGGCCTGACGAATCGACATATGACCCTCGTGACGTCTTTACAACTGTGCCGCGCAGCACGGTTCTCAAGACCGGTTATCTTGAAGCTGCGCGCACGCTTGGCGAAGAGGGATCTCTGAAGGGCAAGCGGATCGGCGTGATCCGCGAGTCCATGTTGCGGAACGGGCTGAAGATGACACAGCCGATCGTTGACGCAGCAGATGCCGAGATCAGGACAGTGCTGGGCGATCATCTGGGCGCGACGCTGGTAGAATCCCGGGCAACCGGGTGGGACGGCGACAGCGGACTGGAACAGATGAGCGTGGATTTTACGACTGCGCTTTGCAGGCTCGTGCCAGTTTTCATGCCTGAGATCCTTTTCCGCCTGACCGCATCCGGCGACCCGCTCTTTCCGGATTTTGCGGCGGCCATAACACCGACAGAATTCATGCCGGGCAAGACATTCGGGTCCGGCACGCTTGCGCCGATTGACTATTGCATCAAGCTGGCCGAGGGGCTGATCCCGCCGCCGTCGAACCTGAACATTGCGACGATCCAGCCGCAAGAACTCGCGATGGCGTTCCGGTTCCACATCCCGCAATACCTTGTGCGCCGGGCGGCCGACTGGGCAGAACTTGGGGTCAAGGAGTCGCTGGTCGATTTCAAAAGTCTTAACGCAAGATCGAAGTTCTGGGGCGACGATCAGCGCGCCGCATTCAAGAACTGGGAAGAGGTCACCGACCTGCGCAACCCGCTGGACCAGCGTCAGGGCGTGAACGAGCGGATCATGCTGCGCGAGCTTCTGCGCCGCGTTGATATGATGGTCATTCTGGAAAACGAGCTTGACTGCTTTGTTCGGCTGCACACGCCGCTTGCCCCGGGCAAGATTGGTGGGGCCGCAGAACCGGGCGCGCGTCACAATATGCGCGGCGAGGCGTTCTATGGCCCCAATGCAGGCCTGACGGAAGTATTGATCCCGGCCGGATACGTGCGGACCGTCTATGATCCGGTATTCCGGCTAAGTGATGACGGGACCGAATATGTCAGCGATTACAGCGATGAACCGACCACTGTTGCAGAGCCGGGGATGCCGTTCTCGTTGGTCTTCCGGGCGGAACCCGGGATGGAGGGCACAATCCTCGATGTGGCGTCTGCATATGAGAACGCCTCGATGCGTCGGGTGATGCCGCCCAGCTTCCCGCCGATCCCAAAGAGCTGACATGGCAGGCGGCCATGCCTGCGCAAGACATGGCCGCTGATCTTGAGACCTGCACGCGAAAGGGAAAGTGAAATGATCGAACGAATGCCAGATCGCGGGGGGCCCCAGCAGCCGTTGCTGATCGCTCGCGGGCTTACCAAGCATTTCCCGCTGTCAAAATCGCTTATGCGTCGGCGCGAAGTCGTGCAGGCAGTAGATAACATCGACTTTTCGGTGATGAAGGGCGAAACGCTTGGAATTGTCGGCGAGTCCGGTTGCGGGAAGTCGACTGCATCGCGACTTATCATGCAGTTGATCGAACCTACTTCGGGAGAAGTCATCTTCGATGGAGAAAGCATCGGACGCAGCGGCCTGTCGCTCAAGAAATATCGACGACAGGTGCAGATGGTCTTTCAGGACAGCTATTCGTCGCTCAATCCCAGACTGACAATTGAAGAATCCATCTCATATGCCCCGATGGTCCACGGAGTCCCCAAATCCAAGGCCATTTCGCGCACACACGAGTTGCTAGAAGCGGTCGGACTTGCGCCGTCGCAATACGCACGCCGGTACCCGCACGAGCTTTCGGGTGGGCAAAGGCAGCGGATCAATATTGCGCGGGCCCTCGCGTTGCATCCCCGGCTTATTGTTCTGGACGAGCCTGTCTCAGCACTCGACAAATCGGTCGAAGCGCAGGTGCTGAACCTTCTGATCGACCTGAAGAAACAGTTTGACCTGACCTACATTTTCATAAGCCATGATCTGAACGTGGTCGAACATGTCGCGGACCGGGTACTGGTGATGTATCTTGGCAAGATCGCAGAAATCGGACCAGTTGACTCGCTGTTCTCTGATCCTGCACATCCCTATACGCAGGCGCTGCTTGACAGCCGTCCATCCATGGACCCCTCTCGCCGCCGGACCGAGCCACCCTTGTTCGGCGACCCGCCCAATCCGATCAATCCGCCTTCCGGCTGCCGCTTTCGAACGCGGTGTCGCAAGGCCTGGGGGCTTTGCGCTGAACAGCCGCCGCCCTTCCACCAAATCAAACCGAACCATTCGGCATCATGTCACGCAGTGGCACTCGAGGCAGAAAGGGTTTCAGAATGAACATGGCATCCCCAGCAACAGCCGCGTCGCCAACGCCACTGGTGCGCGCAAGAGATCTGTGCGTCAGCTTTGCCACACCACGCGCGACGGTCAACGCAGTCAACGGAGTCAATCTGGATCTGGCGCAAGGCGAGTCGTTGTGCATTCTCGGCGAAAGCGGTTCAGGAAAGTCCGTCACACTTCGCGCCCTCATGCGTCTCAATCCTCCCAAGCGCACAGTCGTCACGGGTGAATTGAACGTTGCGAACCAGGATGTGATGCAAATGACGCAAGCACAACTGTCGCAATATCGCGGGCCAGTTGTATCCATGATTTTTCAGGAACCGCTTTCAGCTTTGGACCCGGTCTTTACCATCGGCCACCAGATCGCGGAAGCGATTGTCCGACACGAGGGGATCAGTCGCAAGGCAGCCCGCGCCCGTGCGCTAAGCTTGCTGGAACTCGTCCAGATCCCATCGGCCGCGCGCAGGCTTGGTGCCTATCCACACGAGTTGTCGGGCGGGCTACGCCAGCGTGCAATGATAGCTATGGCGCTGTCGTGCAATCCCCGGCTGCTGCTGGCCGACGAACCGACAACCGCCCTTGATGCCACAGTGCAGATTCAGATCCTGCTTCTGTTGCGGAAGTTGCAGCGGGAACTGGGAATGGGCGTGATCTTCGTCACGCATGATATTGGCGTGGCAAGCGAGGTCGCAGACCGCGTGGCGGTCATGTATGGTGGCCGCGTCGTCGAAGAGGCCCCTGTTGAGATCTTAATTCGCTCACCGCGGCATCCCTATACGTCCGGACTGCTGGGCGCGACAGTGCATGCTGGCACACGCGGTACGCGGTTGACAACGATACCCGGTGCCCCGCCCGACTTGGCCGAGTTGCCAGCAGGTTGCGCTTTCGCGCCGCGCTGCACCCGCGCGGAACCAGGATGTCACAAGGCGGTTCCCCCGCTGCTGGAAGTGACCGCTGGGCACCACGTCCGCTGTCCCGTCGTCTGCCCGGCGCGCATCCAAGCTCCGATCAATGTGTGACTAGGCAGTTCCCCCGCTTGCAGGAATATCCATCTCAAACCCCCGCCCCCGCCGAGGATTATTGACATGCTGGAATACACGTTGAAACGGATTGCCTATACGATCCCCATTGGGTTGGCCGTCAGTCTGGTATGTTTCATGCTGGTGCATATTTCGCCAGGCGATCCGATCGACTCGATCGTGCCGCCCGACACCCCGACAGAGGTGATAGAGCAAATCAGGGCAGAATACGGCTTGGACCGTCCGTTGCCCGTGCAATACGGATTGTGGTTGTCGCGCGCCCTTCAGGGCGATTTTGGTGAATCAATATCGAAAGGCCGACCGATAGGGCCAGACCTGTGGGTCGCCACGAAAAACAGCCTCATGCTGGCGGCATTCGGCGCGACGCTTGGCTTTGTCATCGGCTGCGTGCTTGGCGGGGCCGCCGGTGCATTCCGAGATAGCTGGATCGACAAGCTCTGTCTGGGCATCGCGCTCTTCGGGGTGTCTGTCCCGCATTACTGGCTTGGAATGGTGTTGGTCATCATCTTCAGCGTCCAGTTGAACCTCTTGCCATCCATGGGGATGGGCCCAACCGGACCCTGGGCCTGGGACTGGGACCATCTGCGCTTCCTGGTTCTGCCTGCCGTGACGCTATCGTTAATTCCGGCCGGTCTTGTCACCCGAACGGTTCGCGGACTGGTCAGCGATATCATGGGCCAAGATTACATCACCACCCTGCGCGGCAAAGGGCTGCGCACCAGCGGTATCGTGCTGCATGTCATCAAGAACGCAGCCCCCACGACGCTGGCAGTGATGGGATTGCAGCTGGCATCGCTGCTGGGAGGATCCATCCTTGTCGAGGCTGTCTTCGCCTGGCCTGGCACCGGGATGCTGCTGAACAATGCAATCTTCCAGCGCGATTTGCCGGTGCTTCAGGCGACCACTCTTGTTTTGGCTTTCTTCTTCGTTTTTCTGAACCTGATCGTCGATCTGGCTCAGACTGCTCTTGATCCAAGGATGCGTCGGACATGAAAAACATTGCCCACTCACCAATGGGACTACCAGAACCGATTATTGTGACACCAGCCCATGTTGCTGATGGATACTGGCGCGGGGTGCTGGGTCGGTTGATGCAGGACAGGCTTACTGTCCTAAGCTGCGGTATCTTGTTGATAATGCTTATCGTGATCGTGTTCGCGCCAGTATTTGCACCTTATAGCCCCACGGATGGAAGCATCGCGCGGCGGTTGCGGCCCGTTGGCACACCAGGCCATTTGCTGGGAACCGACGAGCTTGGCCGCGACATGTTGAGCCGGATGATTTATGGTGGCAGGTTTTCATGGTTCATCGGGATCACGCCGGTCGCATTGGCGCTGCTGATCGGGGGAAGTCTTGGGATCGTCGCCGGCTTTTTCGGCGGAACGACCAACATGGTGATCATGCGCGTGACGGATGTGTTCTACGCTTTCCCCTCGGTTCTGCTTGCGGTTGCGATAAGCGGTGCTTTGGGGGCGGGTCTTGGCAACACCATCCTGTCGCTGACAATCGTGTTCATCCCGCCCATCATCCGGGTTGCAGAAAGCGTGACCACCGGTGTCCGCAACCTTGATTACATCGAAGCCGCCCGCGCAAGTGGTGCATCGGCCAGCTCGTTGGTCAGAATACAGGTGCTGCCGAATGTACTCGGGCCGATCTTTGTTTATGCGACCGGTCTGGTCAGCATCTCGATGATTATCGCGTCAGGTTTGTCCTTCCTTGGTCTGGGTGTGACACCGCCCAACGCCGAATGGGGTCTGATGCTGAATACGCTGCGGTCTGCAATCTATTCGCAGCCGCTCATAGCGTCGCTTCCGGGGCTGTGCATCTTTGTGACCAGTATTTGCTTCAACCTCGCCAGCGATGGTCTCCGCACCGCGATGGATGTGCGGGCCTGATCAAAGAATCCCGATACTCTCTTGCTATTTCACGCATGACTTGCCCAAAGATAGAGGACGAAAAAGATGAAGATGTTTCTTGGACTGACCTTAGCGAGTACGCTGGCTTTTTCACCATTTCACGCACTTGCCAGTACGCTTCGGATAGCGATGACAACAACTGACGTACCGACGACCGGCGGAATCCCAGATAATGGGAGCGAAGGCGGCCGGTTTGCAGGCTATCCGATTTATGATGCACTTGTGAACTGGGATTTCACCGATACGTCAGGGCCAGCTGGCCTGACACCGGGCCTTGCGACAAGCTGGAGCATCGACCCTGATGACGAACGCAGGTGGATCTTCAACCTGCGCGAAGATGTGCTGTTCCACGATGGGACGTCCATGACTGCCGATGACATTATCTGGAATCTGGACCGGCACCTCAATGAAAACGCCCCACACTACGATAGAGTTCAGGCGCCAACTTACCGGACCTATACGGGGCAGATCGCGAGCTATGAAAAAATAGACGACTTCACAGTCGCGATAGTTACGCATGAGCCGTTCAGCATGCTCGACTACCTGATATCACGCGTCTTCATCGTCAGCCCGACCCGGTTCGAAGAGATCGGAGATTGGGTGCAGTTCCAGTCCTCTCCATCCGGTACAGGGCCGTTCATTGTCGAGAAGGTCACACCGCGCACGTCAATCGAGTTGGTCCGGAACGAGAATTACTGGGATGAAACCCGGATTCCAAAGGTTGAGAAACTTGTCCTCATGCCGATCCCGGATTCGAACACGCGCACCGCGGCACTGAGGTCCGGACAGGTCGATTGGATCGAAGTTCCGGCACCGGATTCCATTCCGTCCCTGGTCGGGGCAGGTTTCAACATTGTCACCAAGCCCTATCCGCATGTCTGGTCGTGGAGCATGAATACGACGGATGAATCGCCGCTGAATGACGTGCAGGTGCGCCGCGCCTTGAACTATGCGATTGATCGCGACGCAATCGTTGAATTGCTGAACAATACTGCAATTCCGGCAATTGGCATCTACCCGCCCGACAACCCCTACTTTGGTTCTCCCGAGCATATCTACAGTTATGACCCCGAACGCGCGACGGAAATGTTGAGCGAAGCGGGCTATGGTCCTGACAACCCACTGCGCCTTGTCGTGAACCTTCCGACTGCTGGTTCAGGCAACATGGTTCCGCTCGCCATGAGCGAACTTGTGCAACTTTACCTCGCCGAGATCGGTGTCGTGGTGGATTACGAGGTTGCGGAATGGGGTGTGGTTCTGCGCAACATGCGCACCGCCGCCGGGACTGCAGGTGAACCGCACCGCGATGCAATCAACCACGGGCAACCTTTCGGAGATCCGACCAACCTGTTCCGAAGCCATGCGTCGAGCCAGTTTCCACCTGTTGGCGGCAACTGGGGTCTGCACGAACACAGCGAGATCGACCGTTATCTGAACGAGTTGATCACGATTTTCGACCCGCAGGAGCAGATCGAGGTCATGGCGAAGGCGCATCAGGCCATCGTTGACCAAGCGCCACGTCTCTTCGTTGTGCACGATCTGAATCCGCGTGCACTGAGCCCGAAGATCATGGGCTTCGATCAGGCACAGAGCTGGTATCAGGACTTCACACAGGTCTGGATAGAAGAATAATCAACGCCTGGTGCCAGACAGGTTCGTGCGTTTGAGCGGATTTTGGGCGCAGGTGCATGAAAAAAGTTGCGGCTCGGCCAGTTTGAAAGCTGGGCCGCACACCACCTCTACAGCCCCTTGAATAGGTACGAGCATGGCACAATCCAGATTTCTGCGGCCGAATTCTCTTCTTTACAATAAAGAGTTTCGTTCCTTCCTGACGGCAAACGCACTGTTTCATTTCTGCTCGTCTTCACTGACAATAATGTTGGCGTTTCACATCTACAGCCTTCGAAACAACCCGTTGGATATAGCGGCACTCGGTGTTGTTCAGGTAATCCCGGCCTTGACCATGGCGCTGCATGCAGGCGACCTCGCCGACCGGGTCGCCCGTAGGTTTCTTGTCGTGCTTACGGTCGGGGGAATTGCTTTGCTTGCGGCATTTCTTGCGCTGATGGCATCGCTCGATATGGTTACAGTCTGGTTGATACTGGCCATTGGCTTCGCCTCGGCGGCGCTACGTGCTTTCGAGAATCCAGCCAATATCGGCCTTGAAGCGCAAGTGATCCCGGTAAAGCAGATACTGCAAGGCGTTCCCATGGTTGCCACAGTCTCACGCGTTGCCGATATGTGCGGGCCAGTCGCGATGGGGTTCATCTGGGCATGGGGCGGCGCAACAAGCACATATGGCACGATGGCCGCCATCCTTGTCATAGCAGCTTTGGTATTTCGCTTCGGGATCAGCTTCAAGCCCGCGCCTGGAAGCAAAAATGCGCTGCCACCGCTGTCTCGGATCAAGGAAGGTCTGCAATTCGTTATGAAAAGTCAGGTGCTGCTCGGTTCGATGATCCTGGACCTGTTCGCAGTCTTCTTCGCGGGCGCGGCAGCCCTTTTGCCAATCTTCGCGACAGAAATCCTGGATGCAGGCCCAGAGGGCTTTGGCCTTATGCGTTCTGCAATCGCTGCTGGCGCACTGACCTCGGCGGTCTATGCGATCCGATTCATGCCTGCCGCATCGGCAGGGCTGGCGCTGCACCTGATCATCGCCGGATTTGGTCTTTCAATGGTTGTCT
>SKWJ01000050.1 GCA_007128995.1 Paracoccaceae bacterium | reverse complement strand
CTTCAAGCTCAGCACGGTCGGCGGGGCCAAGGTAAAGGCAGATGTCAGGGCGTCTCATGCGCTGGGTATGACACATCCTGACGCTGTTGGGAATCTTGTGTCAGGTGGCGAACACTAGCGCTTCTTTCATGAGCGTGATCATGCGATCTTCGTCTTCAACGACGAGAATGGTCTTAGTGTTCAATGTTCTGGCCCCGCTGGAAATACAATTTCAAACATCGCTCCGCCCTCGTGTTCTGGGTGGAACTTGAGCTTACCTCCCGATCTTGCCAACGCCTCACGCGCAATGTTCAAGCCAAGACCCGTGCCACCATCTTTCAGCGTGAATCCAACTTCAAAGATACGTTCCATGAACTCTTCACGAACGCCGGGCCCGTTGTCCTCTATGAATACATGCCCGCCATCTTCGGAACTCGAAAGTGTGATCTGAATGCGCGGCTCTTGGATATCAGTTGCTTCAAGCCAGTGTATTGCATTTCCAACTATATTGATCATTGCAGTAGAGAGATCTTCTGAGTGCCCGAGAAATTCCATGCCCTGCGCATCAGTTTCGATCGTCAAGTCAACATTATGATCCTCAAATAGTGCGAGAGCATCCCTGATCGTTTGTATTGGATAGAAGAGAGAAGGTTGTCGTCGCTTGCCCCCAGCCAATGGTCTCAGTATTCGGAATAGTTCAGCCAGCTTGTCGCCTGACGCTTTCAGTTGGGGAATCCTTTCAGAAAAGTACTTCCTTGCCGTACCCTTCCCGCTGTCATCTCCGCTAAGAAAAGTCTTGAGCATGATGCTCATTCGATCAGCGCTCTTTTTGATGAATGTAGCTTCCGGTGAACCTTCGTGAAGTACTTCTGCCAAGATTGCTCCTAGAGAAGATTGTGCCTCCAGCACTCTTTGCCTCTCTCGCATAGCATCAATTCGGAGAGATAGACGCTGCGATTCCTTGTCGATGATGCGCTCTGCTTCTTCCCGTTCCTTAGGTTCCAGCAGATTGAGAAATTTCCTGACGCGTTTCAGCTCCGAGAGTTCTTTGAGTTCGTCAAAGGATGTTGATCGCGATCTAGCAATCCCAGCCTTCTCGCGGAAATCGAAACGCTTTGGCTCAACAATCTCGGCCAGCAATCGCTTGACCAGCTTAGCAAGGTTTTGGAAGGCGGCATTATCCTCGAAACCTTCTCGACTGCTTCGTTCTAAAAGATGCGAGTCCTGCTCTCCCTCGATTTTAAGATATCCGGCTACTTGGTTGTGGCCGATACGAAGAGACGGGTTTTGCACACGACGGGTATCAAGCGCCAACCAATCGTTTTCCGGGTCCCCATAAGGCCGTACCCTGAAACCTTCTCGGTATATGGCAACTCCCGAGATACTATCTAGCAATCTACGCGCGTCCGTTGCGCTCATGTCACCAAGACCAGCTGCTTTCATGTTACTCTTCAGGGCATCTGCTTCCCTGTCAAAAAGGTAGAGTTGAACTTCAACTGTCCCAGCGCTGTCATGTTTCTTTATTCCTGTTCCCGGAACACTGACTGGTTCAGCGCCCCGTCCAGCACGATGAATGGTGAAGGAACCTTCGAAGGCCCCGTCTGGAGAGAGCGTTCCGCCAAGCTCGTAGTCACATGTCGAAAGCAACGGAAACGGATGAACGCGGTGGCCAGTCCCATTGTAGGGAGCCGAAGATTGAACTGCTGTCTCCGCCCCGCCAAGTATCTCCTCAGGCTCAAAACCTGCCGACTTTGTATCACAATCCGAAAGATCTAGGAACACAGAGAAGTCGTCACTCTCACCGTGCGATGTCGCAAACGGCGAAAGCAACCTTCTAAGCTCGTTGTAAAGTTTGCCTAATCTTGCCTTTGTCCATTCTTCATGCAACTCAATGATTTCAATTGTTGTTCCCGTTCGCTCTTCGACAGTTTGAACCAGATAATCGATCGCGATGTCAGACAAATAGACATCATCACTGAAGACGCTCCAGTCGAGCTCTGGTATCAGAACGGCAACATTTCCGTCGTCAGACGTGACTGTGGAAGTCAGAGCCATTTTTCTACCAAGTTTTGCGGCTGCGAAACGACCGATCCCTTTGGACCCCATCATTTTTCGCTTCTTTGAAGGCGATCTGCGATCTTTCACCTTTGAAGCGGTCGCGGGCTCCATCCACTTCAACTGGATATCATCAAGTGACATCCCATGGCCGTCGTCGGTTATGGATATTCGTCCCTTACCCGTCAGGAGCGGCGGAGAAAATTTGATCTCCACGAAGTTTGCGTCTGCATCGTAGGCATTCTTGACAAGCTCGATAACCGCAGCCTCGGGGCCGCTGATTAACTGGTCCCCAATGGTCCGAATTATCCGAGCTTTAGGCTTGAAGCGTAATTTACTTTCTTCAAACTCGGGCATTGCTAATCCTCTCCATAGCAGAGCTCAAATTCCAAGCTGGCCGAATCCAGCAGAGAGAAATTCCCAGCGCGGCGCGTTCGGGCAGAGAAGCAATCAGAATCTTCTTTAAGAAATTTATAATACCGGATTGCGTCACGGTTCCCTCTCATTCCAGAGATTTTCGAAGTGTACACGCACACCACAGGTTTCCATAGTGAACGGCATCGGCCGCAGCGAAACCTTACCGGAACTTTCTAAGTGAATCTTCTCATGCAAGTCCCTGATAGCGTTTAACACAGGGCCTGTCTCGTATCGCAAGCGCACGAATTGCGGCCACGTAGCAGCGACCAGTCCTCTTCGTTTGATCTTATGACCGTAGCTGCCGAAACGGGCCCCCATCTGGCCAATGACGAAAAGGTAAACGTTAACCTCATCAGTAATATCTGGTTTTTTGAGCCGAAGCGCCTTCAACAGCTCATCTATACCTTGATTATCAATCCACTGAGAGATTTTGTCCGCCCAAACCTGAACTTGCTCAACAAAGTTTTTCGCTCGGCTTATTGTCTGTTTGGTAGTCGCACCTTTGAAGTCTTGCCACTTCAGCTGGAAAAGGGCCAGGTCACCAGTCGTGCGATCCAGAATGGCTGCATCGATATCGGTAAGTGTTTTGCCACCCAGACGAAGGCGAACCGGTCGATTTATGCATTCGTACCGAGATCCTTGAAACAAGCCATTCACGTTGACTAGCATGAGGCCTTCACGATGCTCCATCAGCGCTTGTGATGTCGCTTGGTCGGGATTTATGCGGCGTATGATATCAAATGGGTTTAGGAATAACGAACCCACTGGCTCCAGAAGATACATGTCCGAGATTTTGATGAAAAGTGGTACAAGGGGGTCAACGTCGGAGGAGAGGTCAGGAGCAGAATCTGGTTTAAGCGTCAGAAGATCGACAACGATTGAGACGATGATCGGGTCAATACCTGATGCCCCCGACAGAAGCGAAACGATCTCTCCTTTTGGTTTCCAGACGCTCAAGCTCATCCAATAATTTACGTCCGGCCACTTGTGCTTTCCGGCCGCTACGAGCTGGAGGTGCTTCAAACGACTGTTAATAAGCAGATGCACAATCTGGGTTACGTCGGATGCGGAAACACCGTTAATCTTTGCATCTGGATGAAATCCACTTTTGTCGCGGCATTCCAGAACATGGCTCAAAACCACCGAGCTGTAGTGATCGTCGATCTCCGGCGTCGATTTGTAGCCGACGAGAGTGCCGCGCGTGGTTTCAAACCTGAAAACGATGCTGTTCAGCTTCTGTTGGAGGTTCGGTAGCTTTTTCTCGTCCAATGCAATATCCAACCAAGACGGTCCTGATGGCATGCGCTCAGAGAGCTCGCGCAAGAGATCATCTTCAATCTGATCAAGGAAAAGGTCTGTGTTGCCGCTGTAATCCAAGCGAATCGAGAGCTCATCACCGCAAGTTGCTCCTACGGCCAATTTCCTAGCCACCAGATCGGCGGTTTTTTCCAGCAAAACGTGCCTTCCCAGCCGATGGAGCTCACCCATAGCTGCACCTATCGTCTCCTGTGAACTCTCGAGAAGCGGGAACCCATGGAGCTTTCCGAGGCGAGGCAGAACCTTGGACATGAGAGGGTTCCAGCCTCTCGAAACGATGTTCAGATCCTGCTCGGAAAGTTTTTGACGCGGATCGCTAGAGAACACGCTGTGAACGAACCAATAATCCAGAGCTCGGCATGCCTCGATGGTAAAGACCGCGACTTCATCGTCAGGCATCTTCTCAAGAAGAGCGTTGCTCGCGCTAAGCTCTTGCTGAGATAGCTGAACCAGCTTTTCGTTAACTGTGATGCTTTCCGTCATGTGGTAAAGCCCGTGTCCCGGCATGGTTGGTCGTAAATGGAAGCTCCATGTTAACGAGGTAGACGGCTGCAACAAGGTAAGATGATGGCACCAGCCCTTGAGAGACCTTTTCCAGCTAGCGAGAGCTGCATTGGAAGTTCGCATACTGCAGCACACTTTTCGACGCTCGCCTCCCAGCCTGCAGCAGCACAAGCACAGTCTACCGCTCCCCATTCCTTGATTGCTCTGTCGGCCATGGCCTTTCATGATGCACTATCGTAGCCGAAAACTTCTCAATCAGATCAGTTCATTGTCTGCGGATGGGACCTTTGGAAGGTACGTACTCTTTCGTTCAGCCACCCGCTAAGGTGTATCGCAGTCAACCAACCAATCTGACACGCGATTCACGGTTGCACCAATCGAGCTCCGGGCAAGCTCGCACTCCCACACGACCAATACCCGCCAACCGGCCTCCTGCAGCTGATCGATGTTCCGCCGATCTCGCGCGGTGTTCTCGGCGAACTTGTTCTGCCAGAAGTCCTCACGCGTTGCGGGGGTGGTTGCCTTCGGACATCCCGGGTGACGGTGCCAAAAGCAGCCGTGTACGAAGGCAGCAGCCCTATACTTGGGAAACACTAGGTCGGGGCGACCTGGAAGCCCCTTGTGATGCAGTCTATACCGGAACCCGCGCGCATGCAGGCCACGCCGCAGCAAAAGCTCCGGTTTCGTGTCCTTGCCGCGGATGTTGCGCATCATCCGCGATCGGGTTTCGGCATCGACGATGTCCACCATCTCATCTCCTTGCCATGTCTGCGAAAACCTGGGAAGAGGAGAGGCAGGAGAATTGATGTGTCGAAGCCCGTTCAAATCGTTGATCTGTTTTCAGGCCCGGGTGGCCTCGGGGAAGGATTCTCCTCTTGCAAGAGGAGTGATGGATCGCGCGCCTATGAAATCGCCGTTTCGATCGAAAAGGATCCTGCTGCGCATAAGACACTGAGACTTCGTGCATTCTTGCGCCAATTCGATGAATACCCACAGAAATACTATTCATGGATTGCCGGGAAACACGAATGCCCTGATTGGAAAGAACTGTACCCTCGGCAATGGAAAGCTGCCGAAAATGAGGCTCTATGCGCAGAGCTCGGGAAACCGGAGGCTGCGTCGCTACTCTCCGAGAGGATTTCTGCGACAAGGCGATTGGCCGGTGATCGCACTCTTCTGATTGGCGGCACTCCCTGCCAAGCCTACTCCCTTGCCGGCCGATCTAGAAACGCCGGAATCAAGGACTACAGACCGAAAAATGACGACCGCCACTTCCTTTATCGCGAGTATTGTCGAGTTCTGAGAGAGATGAGCCCCGCCGTGTTCGTGATGGAGAACGTCAAGGGCATGCTGTCCTCATCCGTCGAAGGCTTGGCCATCTTCGAGCAGGTCATATCTGATCTCGAACATGCTGGCGCGGGTTACAAGCTCATCGCCCTGTCGGCCAACATCAAACCGGGCGATCATACGGAACCTAAGGATTTCGTCATTCGTGCTGAATCTCACGGCGTACCGCAGGCGCGGCACAGGGTTATCATCGTCGGCATCAGGTCGGATATAGCCGGAGACTTCGTTCCGAAACTTCACCAGCAAAACGCCTTGGTTCCAGTTAGGGACATGTTAACAGGCCTGCCGAGGCTACGAAGCGGGTTGAGCAGACGCGATGACGAGCACGCTTGGTACGACGCGGTGGTCGACGCGATGGAGTCTGTGGGCAGGGTCGTCCGGGATTACCCGGGCGTTAACTTTGGCAGCTTTCTGAACGAGCTGAATCGGGTCGAGGAAAGACTTCTGACGACTTCGCAGATGGGTCGTTTGAGCAACGCAAGAAAACCTCTTTCCAAGAAGCTGCAGCCGGGACTCGCTGCGTTTCTGGACGACCCGAAGCTCATCGGCGTCTCGGGTCACGAAACCCGAGGGCATATGCCATCCGATCTTGCGCGCTACCTCTACGCCGCGTGTTTCGCGAAGGCCGAGGGGCTTAGCCCGCGCGCGCACCAGTTTCCAGACATCCTGGCGCCAAACCACAAGAACTGGAAAACGGGCAAGTTCAATGACAGGTTCCGCGTTCAGATTGGCAATGCCCCAGCTTCAACAGTAACGAGCCACATCTCGAAGGACGGGCACTACTTCATTCACCCTGACCCGACGCAGTGCCGCAGTCTTACGGTGCGCGAGGCCGCGCGGCTACAGACGTTCCCCGACAACTACCACTTCATGGGCAATCGCACCGAACAGTTTGTGCAGGTTGGGAATGCCGTGCCTCCATTTCTTGCGAGGCAGATTGCCGATGCCCTACTCCCTGTATTCGAAAGCCTTTGAGCGTTAGCTCGTCAGGTCAAGGCTCGCGTGCGAGAAGCCTTCATCCTGAAGCTTCTTGAGCGCGCTCATCGCGATCGCGCATTGCTTGTCCGACGGCATCTTGTTTGGGATCGCGGCGCAGGTTTCCAGAACGCCATTTTCCCGCGGGGACAGAAGCCCCCGTTCCCGTGCCCAATTTCGTGCTTCTGTCCAGAACTTGGCTCCCAGCCTGTGCACCTCGAGTTCCGCCTCAACGCTAGTCTCGACAGCCTTGTCCGCACGGGCCTCTCTCGCCCGTTCGTTGGCAAGGTCCGGCGAAATCAGAACGCGATCGAATTCCTCAGGATAGCTCAACTCCCGATCTTCCAGTCCCTTCCAGCAGGCCTGCTTCTTGGCCCATTCGCTGAAATTGCGCACACCCTCCGGCGGGTGCGTGATCACGTCCTGAGCTTCGGCTGCGGCTACCAACAACGCAGTCTTCAAGTCGGGCGAGACATCCTGATATCTCCAGACGGCGTCCAGATCGACAACCATCTCACGTTCCTCTGCATCATGAACAAGCTTGGCGATCGCGTAGGTCACGATGTTGGCACGGTAGCCGCCTTCGTACCATTCCGCGCCCGAGACCAGTTTTTCGGTGGCCCGGAAAATGATGGTCTTTGCGATCATGCGCCTGAACCAGAGCTCGTCGAAAGCCGCGCCTTCTGTGCCCCACCGCTTGCCGATATGCTTGGCGAATTCCGCAAAGTTTTTCTGCGCGCCGAGGCTCACGATATGCGGCAGGCAGGCCCAAGTGTTCTCGAACTTGGCCAGGTCGGTCTTCGTGAGGAACTGGGAACGCGGAAACTCGGCATCGAACCTCTTGCGCTCCGCAATGGTCCTTCGCCCTCGTTCGTCGGCATATTGTCCCCTCGCGCGTTCATAGAACCATTTGGTGTCCCGATACCCGTCTTCTCCCCGCGCCAAAACCTTGCGAGACAGTTCTTCCGTCCGGATGTGGAAGGGATGGTTGGCGAAGAAGTCCGCTGCGTTCACCTTGTTCTGGCTGTTCGCGTATTCCGAGATGCGCGGGACCACGAGTTCGGATTGTTCGCGCGGAACGATGGTCAGCTTCATTTGGACGTGAACACGTTCCAACTGTTCGGCGAAGGCCTTACGTGCGGCGTGCAGTGAAGCCGTCGTTTGACCGCCATTGACGATCTGCAGATTGTCAGCCCGCACCAGCTGGAGCCCGATATCGGTCTGTTCCATCTCGATCGCGTCGGCCGTCGCACTTAGGCCGTTGTTGTAGGAAAAGAACATGTGCGGCTCATCGCGGATCGTGTTGCGAATGCCTTGGTTCACCTTGCCGCGCGCCTGAAGAAAGCTTCTCACGTTGGCCTCGAGCAGGCGAGGTCCCCATTTGTCATAGATGGCCGCCAGCTGCTTTCCGGGAATGACCGCAAGGTAGCTTTCGAGCGCACTATCGCTTCCGGAAGCCGCAAGAAGGGGAACGCTTCCGCCGAAGTCCTTTTCGAAATCGATGATCAGGTTCGCTCGCGCCTGCCCCTGCTCCATGTATTGCTTGAGGCGCTTCAGGTCCCAGACGCTGAGTGTGACCGGTCTGCCATCAAGGTCCTTCACATTCACGGCATCGGCACGGGCCCGAAAGTCTGCATTAGTAACGATGATGAGCTTGACTTTTTCGACGTCTTTCCAAGTCGTAGCAATCAGGTCGGCCATTCCAAAAGCAGCACTGGTTTCTTCCAATTGCTCGCGGAAATCTGGTCTTAGAGCGGCCACAACAAACCTTCTCAGGTGGTTCGAAAGGCGAATTATCTGATCTTTGTTCTGTACACGCACCTCGTTGCTGAGAACGAAGTCGCATAACACGAGACTCAGAACCCCGTCGCTTTCTTCGCTTCTGGCATCGTATCCCCTTGGATCACCTCCATAGCCGTCAATTCGAACAATATTTCCGGAGACTGTTCCCTCATAGTATGCGCGGCTTGCTCCGTCCAATTCCCCTGCCTCGGTAAGCAGTTCACCAACCTTTTCAAAAAATGCCTCGACTGTGACAAGTCCGAGGACGTCGGCGTCGCCTTGGATATCGGCGATGAGTTCATGATGAAATTCT
>SKWJ01000019.1 GCA_007128995.1 Paracoccaceae bacterium | reverse complement strand
TACGCGATCTCTGCTGCCAGATGCGCGCAATGCTCTGCAAGTGCGTTGCGTGGCTCTGCCATCCAGGATGCTGTGAAACATAGCGGAGCGGGCCGCCAGCCCGGATCAAAGGGCTGCAATTGTCCAGCGGCGACGCGATCCTGCGCAAGTTCTATCGGGATCGGCCCGACACCGATGCCAGAGGCAATCATCTGGATGCTCGCAGACAGCGAGGCACAACTGAACACTCTGACCCCTGGCCCATGCCGTTTGCTGAGCTCTTCCACCAATTCGCGATAGGGCCGTGTGTTTCGGGCATAGCTGATCACGGGTGTGGTTCGGAAATCCGGGTCCGGACGCGCGGCGGACCGATACCAGCCCAGTTCAAAGCTGGGCAAGGCGACATTGTTGGCGTTATATGCCGAAATCGGCCCCATCAGAACTGCCAGATCAAGCTGACGTTCCAGAAGCGCCTCTCTGAGATTGTAGGAAATATCCACTGTCAGCTCCACATCCAGACGCGGGTATTCCAGGCTTAGCCGTTCCAGGAATCTCGGCAGCCATGTTTCGGCAATGGTTTCTGATGCGCCCACCCGAAACAGCCCCATCAGCCCTGTCGGATCACTGACACGCTGACGGATTTCTTCCTGAACAAAGACAATCTGTTCGGCATAGCCCCGCAACAATTCGCCCGCGCGTGTCAACACCACGCCACGCGTCGTGCGGTCGAACAGCTTGACCTGAAGATCATCCTCAAGCGCCTGCAAACGGGCTGTAACCGCAGGTTGCGAAATATTGATCTGCTCGCTGGCGCGTCTGACACCTTGCAGACGCGCCACCCACAGAAAGGTCTGCAATTGATCAAGGGTCATATCACCTGTCCGCGTTCCGACGACCAAGCTTTCAACATGCACGATACGCCAGACAGGCCCGCATGTCATGCCAAACACGCCCCGCATGATCCGCGCAAAAGCCGCAAGGCGCGGGGACAGGCAGCAGGCAAGCGCCGTTCCGCCTTGCACATATGCGCGCTGACAGTCTCACCGCGATCGGGCCCGCCGCGTGGACAGCAGCAAATTCGTCTCGGACGCCATCACCCCATCCAGCGCGCGGATCTGAGTGAGAACCTTGTCCAGATCCGCAAGGGACTGGGCCGAGAGTTCGACAATCAGGTCCCAGCGGCCATTGGTCGAATGCACTGCAGTGACAGGCGCCAGTCCCGACAGACGCGCCATGATCCGCTCCGCCCCGCGCCCCTCGATCCCGATCATCATCAGGCCCCGCACAGGCGCATCGGCAACATCACCCCGCGTGACCACTGTGAAGCCCAGAATTTCACCATCCTGCTGCAAACGCGCAAGCCGCAGGCGGACAGTCGCGCGGCTGACACCCAGCCGATCTGCCAGCGCCATGACAGATGCACGCCCATCGCGGCGCAATTCTGCAATCAAACCTTGGTCAATCATGTCCATAATGGTGCTTTCGCTTATCAATATGGACCATTCAGCCACTTAAATGCTATTTTGTCCAGTTGATTGCTTCCCACTTCGCGCGCCAGATACGCATATATGCAGGAGGTGATGATGAATCCGCCCACAGTTATCGGTGCACCCGTCGACAGCGGCCAGCGCCAGCCCGGTTGCCTGATGGGGCCAGCGGCCTTGCGTGTCGCAGGCTTGCATCAGATGCTGGAAGGGCTTGGCTACCCCGCAGAAGACCGGGGTGATCTGGCCTTGCCGCGCATGTTGCCAGATCCGGCTTCCCCCAACCCCGCGCTTGACCAATTGCCAGAAACTCTTGCCTGGACAAGCGCGATCCAAACCGCTGTCCACGCAGAGCTCAGCCGCGAACGCATGCCGATCATTTTGGGGGGCGATCACGCGCTTGCTCTGGGGTCAGTCGCGGGCGCGGCCGCCCATGCATCCGAGGCAGGCCGCCCCCTGTTCCTGCTCTGGCTGGATGCGCATTGCGATTTTCATACACCGCGCAGCACGGTTTCGGGCAATCTGCATGGCACGCCGGTTGCCTATGCCGCAGGGCGTGACGGGTTTGCGCCATTTCCGCGCTTCCCCGCCCCCATTGCTGCAGACCGTATCTGCCTGTTTGGCATAAGAAGTGTTGATCAGGCTGAATATGCCGCCCTGAAAGACTGCGATATCGCCGTGAATGACATGCGCGTTCTGGATGAGCAGGGCATCGCGCGGCCGCTGCGCGCCTTCCTTGACAAGGTTGCCGCTGCGAACGGGTTGCTGCATGTCAGCCTCGATGTCGATTTTCTGGACCCGGCCATCGCACCGGCAGTCGGCACGACTGTTCCGGGCGGCGCGACCTTCCGCGAAGCGCATCTGGTCTGCGAACTGATCCACGAGACAGGCCTTATGACATCGCTGGACCTTGTCGAACTGAACCCCGCGCTGGATGAGCGCAGCCGCACAGCCCGGTTGATGGTTGATCTGTTGGGCAGCCTTATGGGGCGCAAGGTCTTCGACCGGCCCACCCGTTGTTTTTCCTGAAGGAGCCTGCCATGTCCCTACCCTCTCGCCACGCGTTGGTCCCGTTTGTCAGTGTCGAAAACATGATGCGCCTTGTGCTGCATATCGGACCGGAACGCATGATGGTGGAACTTGCACAGACCATCGAGGATGACTTCCGACGCTGGCCCGAGTTTGACAAGACCCCGCGCGTGGCCAGCCACTCCGATATCGGCGTGATCGAACTGATGCCAACTTCGGATGGACGGCATTACGGGTTCAAATATGTGAACGGTCATCCGGCAAACACAAGGCAGGGTTTGCAGACAGTGACGGCCTTTGGCCTGCTGGCGGATGTGGCAACCGGATATCCGATCCTGTTGTCCGAGATGACGGTTCTGACAGCGCTTCGTACTGCCGCAACCAGCGCGATGGCCGCGAAATGGCTGGCCCCGCGTGACGCACGGGTGATGGCGATCATCGGCAATGGGGCTCAGGCAGAGTTTCAGGCGCTTGCGATAAAGGCCCTGTGCAATATAGACGAGGTGCGCCTTTTTGATATCGACACTGCAGCAACGCGCAAATGCGTGGCCAATCTGGCAGGGCGGGGCTTGCGCGTGGTCGCTTGCGCCACAGCCGAAGATGCCATCCTCGGCGCCCAGATCATCACCACCTGCACAGCCGACAAGCAATATGCAACCATTCTGACCGACAACATGGTCGGCGGCGGCGTTCATATCAACGCCGTGGGCGGAGATTGCCCCGGAAAGACCGAATTGCACCGCGACATTCTTATTCGCGCCGGCATTTTTGTGGAATATCCGCCTCAGACACGGGTCGAGGGCGAAATACAGCAACTCGACCCCGACCACCCTGTGACCGAACTCTGGCAAGTGATTGCCGGTGAAGCCCCGGGCCGGACAGATGCCGCGCAGGTCACGCTCTTTGACAGTGTCGGATTTGCGATCGAGGATTTCAGCGCCTTGCGCTACCTGCATCAGGCGCTGCCCGGCACAGATTTCTATCAGGAACTGGACATGATCGCCGATCCGGATGATCCGCGCGACCTCTTTGGCATGCTCTGCCGCGCCGAAGCATCCGCCAAAGTGGCGTAACGCGCAGTCACGGTGCGGCAGATCCCCTGCGCTGCAGCCGGATTTCGCCCCCAAGCTGCATGCTATAGGTCGTTAATGCATCGAAGGCCGCACAGGCTGGCTTCAGTTTGCCAGCCTCTACTGCATCAATCAGCGCGCCATGCAGCACGACAATGCGCGCACGCGACCGTGCTGTGAACGTAATCATGTTCATCAGCGGTTGCATTGCATCCACAGCCCCGGCCATATGCCACGACAGAACAGGATTTCCCGCAGCATCAACCAAGGCCCGGTGAAAGGCCACATCAGAGGCGCAGAAATCCTCATCGCTCAGCCCCTCGACCGCCTGTCGCGCAACTTCAGCGCGCAAGGACGCCAGATGCGAAGGCGTGCGCCGCGCACAGGCCAAAGGCAGACAGGCGCGTTCCAGCGCGAAACGGGCCTCGGCGGCAGTTTCATAGTCGACCGCATTCATGGTCAGAAGCAGCGTGGCTGTTGTCACCATATGCTCATGCGCCTGCGCATAATTCAGCCGGTTCACGAAGGCCCCGCCTGACGCCCCGCGCTGGGTTCTGATCAGGTTCTGCGCGGCCAGACGCTTCAGGGCCTCGCGCACGGTTGGACGTGACACCTCGAAACGCTGCGCCAACTCGGCTTCGGACGGCAAGCGTCCGTCCACGGGCAGATCGCCCGCGATGATGGCATCGCGAATGCTCTGCGCGATCTGCTGGGAAAATTCACGCGCGGGGTCAAGTTGCGTTTTCAGCCTGTTGCCTCTGCATTTGTAAGACATTTAACATTTGTCAGCCACAAAAACTGCTGATATGTCTGACATATAAGATCTTGCGCGTCGCGCCAAGTGAAAAGGCCGTCTGTTGTGCATCTCGCCCTTCGCATTCGCAAAATGAGCGCGCCGCACTGGCTGGCACTTTATGGCAGCATCCTGCTGGCATGGGCTCTGCTGTATATGATGCAACTGCCCCCAGACCTGATTGCGGCGGCAAATTTCTATGGTGCGGACTTCTGGCAAAGCCTGTGCCAGATCCAGCCCGGACTGTCTGGGGCACCCGGCATCTTCCTGATGTGGGCGCTGATGTCTGCGGCGATGATGGCTCCGACAGCCCTGCCCGCTTTGGCGACATGGGAAGACCTGTGCAAGGCCGGCCATGCAACCGGGTTTGGCCTCCTGATCGCGGGCTACCTGCTGATCTGGCTTTGCTTTGCCTTGTTTGCGACAGCCGCCCAGATTGCGCTTGCAGCCGCCGGGCTTCTGAACCCGCTGGGCGAAAGCGTGAGCTTGTGGTTCTCTGCCTTGCTGCTGGCAGTTGCGGGGGGCTATCAGTTCTCGGCGCTCAAGACAGCTTGCCTGTCCAAATGCCGCGCGCCGCTGTCATTTTTCATGCAGCACTGGTCCGAAGGCCCGCTTCGCATGGGGCTGCGCATGGGGCTGGACTGTCTGGGCTGCTGCTGGGCGTTGATGGCACTGGCCTTTGTGGGCGGTACGATGAACCTGCTCTGGATGGCCGGGGCAATGGTGCTGATGATGCTGGAAAAGCTGCCCGCTTTCGGGGCATTTCTGACGCGCCCTCTGGGCTATGGTTTGTTGGCCTTAAGCGCCGCCATTCTGATTTCGCAACTGGGAGGATGGATATGAGCACTGCACTGGACATGCCCGCGATTGGAACTGTCCCATGGGCGATAAAAGGCGAGTTGATCCTGAACTGCAACTGCACGGTGTTTTGTCCATGCGTCGTCAGCCTTGGCAAGCATGCCCCCACCGAAGGGTATTGTCAGGCATGGGCAGGCGTGCGCATTGATGAGGGGCATTACGGAGACGAGGCGCTTTCGGGGCTGAATATCGGCCTTCTGCTGGAAATTCCCGGCCTTATGGCGCGCGGGAACTGGAAGGCCGCCGTCTTCATTGATGCGCGCGCCTCAGACGCTGCCTATGGTGCGCTGGTCAATATCTTCTCGGGGGCAGCACGCGGCACGACAGGGCTGTTCGGATTGCTGGTCAGCGAGTTTCTGGGCGCAGAGCGTGCAGACATCTCCTATGAAACCGAGGGGGACACCCGCCGCCTGATGGTCGGCAAGAAAATTCAGGGCGAGGTCATCCCCGTGAGAGGGGCCGACCCCGCGCGCGAGATTGTGGTTACCAATACCGAATACTGGATGGGGCCGGACATCACTGTTGCCACGGCAACGCGGGGCCGCGTGCGCGCATTTGGCCGGGTCTGGGATTTTGATGGCCGCAGCGCCGAAATCTGTCAGATCGACTGGAAAGGCCCAGGCCGATAACACCCATGGCGCGGATTGGGACATCCTGAACCAAATCTATACGAAACCGGAGGAAAGAATGAATTTCAACGCATTGCTGGTCACCAAAGCCGAAGACGGCACGACCGAGGCCAAGGTCACCCAACTTGATGACGACCAATTGCCTGCGGGCGATGTGACTGTCGCCGTGGAATACTCGACCGTCAATTACAAGGACGGGCTGTGTCTGGGCACGGGGGGCGGATTGGTACGCACGTATCCGCATGTACCGGGCATCGACTTTGCGGGCACGGTTCTCAACTCTGACGACCAGCGCTATAGCCCGGGGGACAAGGTTGTCCTGACCGGATGGCGCGTGGGCGAGGCCTATTGGGGCGGTTATTCCCAGAAAGCACGGGTCAAGGCCGACTGGCTTGTACCCTTGCCAGAGGGGTTATCGACCCGGCAGGCCATGGCCGTGGGCACGGCAGGGTTTACTGCCATGCTGGCTGTGATGGCGCTTGAAGATCACGGCCTGAAGCCGGGGGCGGGACCAGTGCTGGTCACAGGCGCGGCGGGTGGTGTCGGATCTGTCGCGGTCGCGCTGCTGGCGGCCCTGGGATACGAGGTTGCCGCCGTCACTGGCCGCCCCGAGACCGAGACGTATTTGCGCAGCCTTGGGGCCACGCAGATCGTGCCGCGCGAGAGCATCAATGAAACTGTCAAACGGCCACTGGAATCCGAGACATGGTCGGGTTGCGTCGACGCCGTTGGCGGCCCGATGCTGGCGCGGGTTCTGGGACAGATGACATATGGATCATCTGTTGCTGCTGTTGGTCTGGCTGGTGGGGCCGGGTTGCCAGCCACGGTTGTTCCGTTCCTGTTGCGTGGCATAAACCTGCTGGGCATTGATTCCGTCATGCAGCCCTATGACAACCGCCTGCGGGCCTGGAAGCGTCTTGCGCACGATCTGCCGATGGACAAACTGGAAGCCATGATCCATCCCGCCGCGCTGGCCGACCTGCCCAAATTGGGTGCGGATATCCTCAAAGGGCAGATCAAAGGCCGTGTGGTTGTCGATGTGAACGGCTGACAGCGGCAAGTGGCCCACATGGCCCCCCGCGACAGCACAGGGAGCGCCAGATTTAGGGTGCCCTCTGTGCTGGTCACTGACACGCCAAAGAGATACGTCCACAGACCGTTGGCCCGGTCGCTTGTCCTTGATCGTGACCACGGTTTCGGGCAGCGGTTGCGCAGTTCAGCGCAGTCCGGATTTCATGACCCAGTGCATACGCCCGTCACGCCCCTGCGCGATTCCAAGGCCCAATTCATCTGGCCCGCGCGCAAGTATGTTTTTGCGGTGCCCCGGTGACCGCATCCAGGCCTGCAAAACCAGCGCAGGGTCCGGGAACCCAAGCGCCACATTCTCGGTCGCGGACCGATAGTGATAGCCTGCGCGGATGATCCGTTCACCAAAACTGCTGCCATCCGTGCCGAAATGGCTGAGACGGTTGTTGCGGGCACCATCGCAGGCGTGGTGCTGGGCAGCCTGCATCAGTTGACGGGAAATTCCAAGTTCGTTCAGCCCGTGGCGCGCGCGTTCAGCGTTTATTTCCTGCATCAGCCGATAGGCCAGATTGGCTGCATTCGCGGGAATATTGCACGCAACGGCGGGCGCTGCCGAAACCAGTGCAAGAAGCCCGATCACCCAGAGAAACCGCATCGCCCAATCCCCGCAACCCTTCGCGCCCTATTCAACCGCGGACACGTTACTTTCAAGTTAATACAACGCCTGTTTATGTCACGGACCCAATGGAAAATTTTGGATTTATTGGGTCGATATCCGATCGCAGCCCGTGACTGAAGTCCCTGCCAATAGAGAAGTAATTTCGTAATCCAAAGCTATCGCATACCCTGCCTGTGCCTAGCTGGACAGACGGCCAAGTCATTCAGCATATCCGGCCAGGACAGATGGACAGGGCAGCGTAACGACACGGGCCTGAGAATGATGCAATTTTCAGACGCAGGTCAAGCGCTCTGCGCTCAGCCGCCACTTAATGGGGCATGAATGCCGACGCCATCAATTCTCTGCTCTATTTCGCGGATCATTGCCTGATATTCCGGCGTCTCGATATTGCCGAAGCGCGATTCGAACTGATCGCGCGGCAGCAGGCCGGGGATTCCATCCAGCGACGGGAGAATGGCTGCCTCATCCTGCATCCGGGCAATCAGCGCCGGCCAGTCCTCTCGTGTGCTGGACATGAACAGACTAGCAAACCGGACGCCCGAATTATTGGCAACGATATCAGTGAAATCGAACCCCCCTGACCCTGTGATCGAGTCATGCAACTCCTTGAACTCACCCAGCGAGACAGTAAAGCCGCGACTGGAGGCCGCCTTGATTGCAGCGGCTGTCACAAAGTGAAGCCTGAGATCAACTCTGCCATCAAGGGTCAATTGTCGGCAATTGGTGCGCCACTCTCCCAGTTCTTCAGAAACCTGACCTGCCAAAGGTCCGACAATCAGGCGGAACTCTACTGTGCTGCAGGCTTTGGCCAGCGCCAGAATCGCCGCTGTGAATTCATTCGCCGCAGACGGCTGGCTACCACCTTCATAGGCCTGTTCGACGGCAAAGCGCATCAGGTGCAGGACACTGCCCACGTCCGGAACCTCCTGGCGCTCAAGCGCATCGCGGAGTTTCACATAGTAATCATCGACAAGCTCTGGTGCAGGCATGTCAGACCCTCGAAGCGAGCCGAACACCCCGTCGATCACCTCGCTCCGGCCCTCGCGATCCAGTCTCAGCGCAAAGATCATGCGATCGCCATCAATCGCCATCGCAGCAGGTGCATCAAACAGCGTGTCCCCTGCGCCAGACCCCAACAGGAGGTTCCC
>SKWJ01000415.1 GCA_007128995.1 Paracoccaceae bacterium | reverse complement strand
GCCAGCAAGCCGCGCAGCCAGCATGGACTTTCCCGATCCGGGTGTCCCCACCATCAGCATATGGTGGCGTCCGGCAGCCGCGATCTCCAGCGCGCGTTTCGCGCGCTCCTGTCCTTTCACATCGAACAGGTCCCGGAATCCGGTGGCGCGCGATACGCTGCCGGGACGCGCAGGTGACAGGGGTGCCTGCCCGGAATAATGTCTGATCACCTGCACCAGCGTTGAAGGTGCAAAAACGCAGGTCTCTTCAACCCAGGCTGCTTCTGGCCCGCAGGCAGCTGGACAGAAAAGAACACACTGTCTTTCAGCGGCAGTCATGGCGGCAGGCAATGCGCCTGTCACTGCCACAAGATCACCATCGAGTGATAATTCTCCCAGCGAAACTGACTCCGCCACCTCATCTGCAGGGATGATCTCGAGGGCCGCCAACAGCGCCATCGCGATCGGCAGATCGAAATGAGAACCCTCTTTGGGCATATCTGCTGGTGAAAGATTTATGGTGACACGCTTTGAGGGCAGCGCGACCGACAGGGCCGACAAGGCAGCGCGCACGCGTTCGCGCGCTTCCGAAACCGCTTTGTCAGGAAGGCCGACAATCTGAAACGAGGGCAAACCGGGTGACAACGCACATTGGACTTCCACCAACCGCGCGTCGATCCCTTCAAATGCAACCGTTAGCGCACGTGCAACCATGCTCTGTCCCCACAAACCCGGAAACAGCGTTAATGCAGCAATTGTTTAAAATTGGTTAATGCTGTTGGTCAAAGCTTCCGCGCCGCCAATGCATAGCGCTATGATAAACTGAACCAAAACCGTTTTTCCTGCGTAGGTAAGCATAATGCGTAATGCAGGGGGAACCGATGGCGCTTGATTTTGCAGATGATCGAAAGATGTCGCGGCAGGCCATGAAGGCTGAGCTTCTGGATGCCGATACCGAATTGCGATTGGCGCGCGCATGGCGCGACCACCGCGATGAACAGGCCCTTCACCGATTGATTACGGCCTATATGCGCCTAGCCATTTCGATGGCCGGGAAGTTCCGGCGGTATGGCGCACCGATGAACGATTTGATCCAAGAGGCAGGTCTTGGGTTGATGAAGGCGGCAGACAAGTTTGACCCCGAACGCGGGGTACGCTTTTCCACCTATGCCGTCTGGTGGATCAGAGCGAGCATTCAAGATTACGTGATGCGCAACTGGTCGATGGTGCGGACAGGATCGACATCAAGTCAGAAGACCCTTTTCTTCAATCTGCGCCGCGTTCAAGCCAAATTCGAGCGTGAGGCCATGGCGCGGGGCGAGGCACTGGACCCACACCAGCTGCGCGAACTCGTTTCGCGTGAAGTCGGGGTGCCTCTGCACGATGTCGAAATGATGGAAGGTCGCCTTTCAGGCTCTGATTTCTCGCTGAATGCTCTTCAGTCCAGCGACGATGACGGGCGTGAATGGATCGACGCGCTGGAAGACGAAAGCCCGCAAGGCGATGCCGAGGTAGAGCAGGCGCATGACATGGCACAGCTGCGCAATTGGCTGATCGACGCCATGAATGGACTGAGCGACCGGGAACGCTTCATCGTGCGCGAACGCAAACTGCGCGAAGAGCCTCGAACACTTGAATCGCTGGGCGAGGAACTTGGCTTGTCCAAAGAACGCATCCGTCAGGTGGAGGCTGCTGCCTTTCAGAAAATGCGCAAAAGCCTTGAAACAAAGTCAAAAGAAGTCCTGCACTTCCTGACATGAGACTCTTTCTTGCAGGGGCTTGCGTGGCTGCGTCACAAGCAGCCGCGGAACCTATCTCGGGCGATTTTCTCGACTCATTGCCGCCTGCGGATATCGTTTTCTTGGGCGAGGTGCACGACAACCCCAAGCATCACGAAAATCAGGCGCGTGCCATGGCAGCCATCGCGCCAGTTGCTGTTGTTTTCGAGATGCTGACCGAAGAGCAAGCAGTCCGAATTCCGGGTGAGCTACCTTCTGAGGAAACCATGCGGCGCATTCTGGATTGGGACAACAGCGGTTGGCCTGATTTTGCGCTCTACTACCCTTTGTTTGAAGTTGCTCCCGATGCGCGTTTTTTCGGAGCAGCCTTGCCGCGTGCTGCTGCACGCGATGCTGTCGGGCGCGACCCTGCTGATATCTTCGGACCGGATGCACAAATGTTTGGCTTGGATCAGCCACTGCCAGCGCAGCAACAGGAAGCACGTGAGACGCTGCAAGCAGAGGCGCATTGCAACGCATTGCCCGAGCACCTGCTTCCGGGAATGGTCGAAGTACAACGACTGCGCGATGCGCTACTCGCACAGACGGCCCTTCAAGCGTTTGCAGTCACAGGCGGACCAGTTGTTGTGATCACCGGAACGGGTCACGCACGAACGGATTGGGGCGCACCCTTCAAGTTGACCGGGGCCGCGCCCGACTTGAGGGTGGTGTCTATCGGGCAGTTTGAGGTTTTGCCTGATGACACGCCCCCGTTCGATTACTGGATCGTCACCGACCCGTCACCAAGGCCCGACCCATGCGAGTTGTTCCAGTGACAGTGCGGGGCTTTCGCTTCGTGCAGCAAACGCGTATGCCTGTCATAGAGAAATTCGGGCAAGAGGCAGAACCATGCTGGCGGGGAAAAGCGTCACGCTGATCATCGGGGGTGGGATTGCTGCCTACAAATGTCTGGAACTCATCCGCTTGCTGCGCCGCGAAGGGGCAAAGGTCGTTCCGGTGCTGACGCGCGCAGCGACAGAGTTCGTGACACCCATGAGCGTTGCCGCGCTGGCCGGGACACATGTCTATCAGAACCTGTTTGATCTGAAGGACGAGGCGGAAATGGGTCATATCCAGCTTTCGCGCAGATCGGACTTGCTTGTAGTTGCCCCGGCAACTGCAGATTTGATGGCAAAGATGGCGGGCGGACACGCTGATGATCTCGGCTCGACCTTGCTGATGGCAACAGACAAGCCTGTCCTGATAGCGCCGGCCATGAACCTGCGCATGTGGGATCATCCGGCGACGCAGCGGAATCTGGCGCAATTGCAGGCAGATGGCATCAGTATAATCGGGCCCAACAGCGGCGACATGGCTTGCGGAGAATATGGGCCCGGTCGGATGTCCGAGCCAGAGGAAATTCTTGCTACGATCGCCGCGCGGCTGCAAAAGAGGCCACTTGCAGGCAAACGCATTCTGGTCACCTCTGGCCCGACGCATGAACCCATAGACCCGGTGCGATACATCGCCAATCGATCCTCCGGCGCACAGGGAACAGCGCTTGCGGTCGCATTGCGGGATCTGGGGGCCGACGTGGTCTTTGTGACTGGCCCGGCGCAAATTCCGCCACCGCAAGGGGTTACCGTTCACAAAGTGGAAACCGCGATTGAAATGCTTGACGCAGTCGAACGGGCCCTGCCTGCAGATGCAGCGATCTTCGCAGCCGCCGTGGCGGATTGGCGAGTCACGGACGCATCTCTGAGCAAGATTAAGAAAACTGCACAAGGATCTCCTAATATTATGTTTTCTGAGAATCCTGATATTCTTGCGACCGTTGCGTCACATGCCCTGCGCCCTGCTCTGGTGGTCGGGTTCGCAGCCGAAACCGAGACTGTTGTGACCCATGCTCAGGCCAAGCGTGCCAGAAAAGGTTGCGACTGGATTGTCGCGAATGATGTTTCGGCTGCGAGTGGGATCATGGGGGGAAGCGAGAACGCCATTCATCTGATTACTGCCGACAGCGTGGAAGATTGGCCACGCCTGCCAAAAGCCGAGGTCGCGCGCCGACTGGCTGCTCGTATCTCGCAGGCCTTGACATGACGGTGCGTGTCCGGTTCCAGCGCCTGTCGGGAAGTGACCCTGATGTGCCTCTGCCTGCCTATGCGACGGCAGGGGCTGCAGGCGCCGATATCCGCGCCAATCTCGCAGCCGAGAATCGTGCCGAAGGGATCGTTCTGCCTTCGATGGGTCGGGTTCTGGTTCCAACCGGTCTTGCCTGCGAACTGCCACCTGGCTACGAGATGCAGATCCGCGCGCGCTCTGGCCTCGCCCTGCGCCACGGGATCGCCCTGCCGAACGCCCCGGCCACGATTGACAGCGATTATCGGGGACCGATCGGTGTGATCCTCGTCAACCTGGGCTCCGAGCCCTATCTTGTTGTTCACGGCGCGCGCATTGCCCAGATCGTGATCGCCCCAGCCCCGCAGGCGCATTTCGAACTTGCTGAAACCCTTGACGAAAGCCAGCGCGGAACTGCTGGTTATGGTTCAACCGGAGTAGACTGAATGGGATTTGTCCTGTTTCTCATGGCCGCACTCTGGGCTTTGGGCTGGGTGATGAAGACACCGATCCGGGCGCGACTGGTGATGATCGGACTGATCTATATCGCGGTCGTTGTCGCGCATCTGGTTCTGCCCGAGACGGCCGAGATCCGACGCGCCACCGGCGGTGATGTGCGGCCCTGGCTGGTTCTGGGGGGTATTGCAGGCTTGGGCTATGGCTATGTTGCCCTTGTTGGCCGCCTGCGCGCCAGAACCAGTCAGGCCAATCCTGCACCGACCCAAGAAACCGGCACATTCCGCGAGGCGGAATTGAACCGCTATGCACGCCACATTGTTCTGCGCGAAATCGGGGGTGCCGGGCAAAAGAAGCTCAAGGCCGCGCGCGTTCTGGTCGTTGGTGCAGGTGGACTGGGCTCTCCTGCGCTGCTCTATCTCGCGGCAGCCGGTGTTGGCACGATTGGCCTGATTGATGATGACGTTGTTGATGGGTCCAACCTGCAACGGCAGGTGATCCATAAAGACGAGATGATCGGAACCGCTAAGGCATTTTCAGCAGAAGCTGCAATGACCGCCCTGAACCCGTTCATAACCGTCTTGCCATATAACCGCCGGTTGACGCCTGAAATAGCTGAGACACTGTTTGCCGACTATGACCTGATCCTGGACGGCACAGATAATTTTGATACCCGCTATCTGGTCAATCGTGCCGCCGTGAAAACCGGCAAGCCCCTGATTTCGGCTGCAATTACACAATGGGAAGGTCAGATCAGCCTGTATCATCCCGCAACTGGAGCGCCCTGTTTCGAATGCGTGTTTCCTCAGCGCCCCGCAGCCGGTTTGGCCCCGTCATGCGCAGAGGCAGGGGTTGTGGCCCCCCTCCCCGGCGTTCTGGGCACGATGATGGCTCTGGAAGCTATCAAGGAGATCACAGGCGCGGGCGTGGGGTTGCGGGGACGCCTGCTGATCCATGACGCGCTTTATTCAGAGACTCGCAGCATGAGTGTCTCGCGGCGCGTGGACTGCAAATGCTGCAACGGTGCTGCGTCGCTTGCCCAACCAGAGCGCGGCGCAGCGTGAAATGCAGGTCGCGGTAAGCCAGGTGTCAGATCGGCTCGACATGATACCGCTCGATCACAGTGTTGGCCAACAGCTTCTCGCACATCTCACGGGCTGCGGCCTCAGCTTTTTCCGGATCGTTTTCTGCGAGATCAAGCTCGATCATCTTGCCCTGACGGACTGAATTCACACCTTCGAATCCCAGCGCCCCGAGCGCATGGCGAATTGCATCTCCTTGCGGGTCCAGAACTCCGGGTTTCAGCGTTACGACGACACGATATTTCATTATTCCGCTCGCGTTTCAGTTCATCAATTTGGGTTTGGTCATCGGTGTCGGCGATTTCGGCATGACGCCAAGACGGCGCGCGACTTCAGAATAGGCATCCGTCAGATTGCCAAGATCGCGGCGAAACACATCCTTGTCGAGCTTCTGGCCCGTCTTCAAATCCCACATTCTGCACGAATCCGGGCTGATCTCATCGGCCACAATCAGACGCTGCATTTCGCCATCGAACTGACGGCCGATCTCGATCTTGAAATCCACCAGCTTGATGCCAACTGCGAGCATGATCCCGGACATGAAGTCATTGACGCGAACAGCAAGCGCCACCATGTCATCAAGATCCTGATGTGTCGCCAAGTTAAAGGCGAGGATCTGATCTTCCGTGACCAGCGGATCGCCAAGCGCATCATCCGTGTAGTAGAATTCGATGATCGGACGTGGCAGAGGCGTTCCCTCTTCGATCCCCAGACGCTTTGACAAGGATCCAGCCGCAACATTGCGGACAACAACTTCCAGAGGGATGATCTCTACCGCCCGAATGAGCTGCTCGCGCATGTTTATCCGGCGAATGAAATGTGTCGGAACGCCGATCTGGCCCAGACCCGCCATGAAAAATTCCGAAAGCAGGTTGTTGAGAACACCCTTGCCCTCGATCACATCTCGCTTTTCCGCATTGAACGCGGTTGCATCATCCTTGAAATACTGCACCATCGTTCCGGGCTCCGGTCCTTCATACAGGATCTTGGCCTTGCCTTCATAAATCTTTGTGCGGCGTGCCATTCGGGTCTCCGGTTCGTTGGGGATGGTCGCGTGTGATCCACGCCCTATAGCCTAGCAGTGCCCGTATCGCAAGGCAGGGTGTTTGCGCAGAAATCGCTTGGTTTTCGCCTTGCAGAGCGTTCCATGGCGGGCCATATGTTAGGGGGTCCCTTCACAGAACGAGGCTTGAAATGAGCACCTTCAATGATCGCGAACGCGCATTTGAAAACAAGTATGCCCATGACCAGGAAATGGTTTTCAAGGCAGTTGCACGGCGGAACAAGAAGCTGGGCCTTTGGGCTGCGGACCTGCTGGGCAAGACTGGCGCAGAAGCCGAAAGCTACGCGATGGAGGTGATCCGCGCGGATTTCGAAGAGGCAGGCCATGAAGATGTTGTGCGCAAGTTGACGGCCGATCTTGTCAATTTGGCAGATGATGCGACGATCCGCGCAAAAATGGAAGAATTCCTCTCTGCAGCCAAGGCCGAACTGTCCGAAGGCTGACCGGCACAACAAACCCGCGAAGACGGCACGGCGACGATTTGGCAGCGCAAGAAGAAACACATGAGCACAGCTCATAAAGCTTATGTGAATTATGAATTTGCCGCAACGCTTGGACTGTGTCATCTGACGCACAAACCGCTGGCAAATGCTGACGCCATTGGATTTTGAAAGGCGCCTTATGGGTAATGCTCTGTCCGATCTTCTCGAGACGCGCGATTGGCTTCTCGCCGATGGCGCGACCGGGACAAACCTGTTCAATATGGGCCTTGCCTCTGGCGACGCGCCGGAATTGTGGAACGTCGATGAGCCGGAAAAGATCCGGGCCCTTTATCGTGGTGCAGTCGAGGCTGGATCAGATCTGTTTCTGACCAATACATTCGGGGGAAATGCCAGCCGCCTGAAACTGCACAATGCGCAAGACCGTGTTCACGAGCTAAACAGGGTCGGCGCGGAACTCGGGCGTGAGATCGCGGATGCGTCGGGCCGAAAGGTGGTTGTGGCGGGATCCATCGGGCCCACGGGTGATATCATGGTGCCGATGGGGCCGTTGACGCATCAACTGGCTGTCGAAATGTTTCATGAGCAGGCGGCTGGGTTGAAGGCGGGCGGCGCAGATGTGCTCTGGGTTGAGACAATCTCGGCGCCGGAAGAGTACAAGGCAGCAGCCGAGGCTGCGGCGCTGGCTGACATGCCTTGGTGCGGGACTATGAGCTTCGATACCGCCGGACGCACCATGATGGGGGTGACCTCTGCTGCGATGGCGCAGATGGTCAGCAAGCTGACGCAACAACCAATCGCTTTTGGCGCCAATTGCGGCGTCGGCGCATCTGATCTGCTGCGCACTGTTCTTGGATTTGTCGAAGCAGACAGCCAGATTCCGATCATTGCGAAGGGAAATGCCGGCATTCCGAAATATGTCGCAGGCCATATTCACTATGATGGAACGCCAGAACTGATGGCGGAATATGCCGTACTTGCGCGGGACTGCGGCGCCCGGATCATCGGTGGATGTTGTGGGACGATGCCGGATCATCTGCGTGCAATGCGTGCAGCGCTTGAAACACGTGCAAAGGGGCCGCGTCCAACCTTGAACAAGATCTCTGAGGCTTTGGGCGGGTTCTCGTCGGCCGTTGATGGCACCGAGACTGATGGCTCCGGTCCGGCGCAGCGTCCCGGACGTGCCGGGGGACGCCGGCGCAAAAACGACGCCTGACGCGACAAGTTTTCATCGCGGCCAAACAAGAGAGTCGGCGGACCGCGGCCTTATGTCGCTATTGGAACAGTCCGGACCGGCGTCTTGAACGAAAGCGAAAACAGAACACATCAACGCCTGAGTCGGCTTGCCTTGAAAGGTAGCTTCAATGTCTGAAGATGAAGAGATCATCCTTGCAAATCTGAGCGACGACGAACTTGTCGAGCAGATGATGGACGACCTGTATGACGGTCTGAAAGAAGAGATCGAAGAAAGCGTACATATCCTTCTGGATCGAGGCTGGACCCCTTATGACATTTTGACCAAAGCATTGGTCGCGGGCATGACAATCGTAGGCCATGATTTCCGCGACGGCATCCTGTTCGTGCCGGAAGTCCTGTTGGCCGCGAATGCGATGAAAGGCGGAATGGCCATCCTCAAGCCGTTGCTGGTTGAAACCGGTGCGCCGCGCATGGGCAAGATGGTGATCGGAACTGTCAAGGGCGACATACACGATATCGGCAAGAATCTGGTCGCCATGATGATGGAAGGCGCAGGTTTCGAAGTGGTTGATCTGGGGATCAATAATGCCGTCGAAGCCTATCTTGAGGCGCTTGAGCGCGAGCAAGCGGATATTCTGGGGATGTCAGCTCTTTT
>SKWJ01000163.1 GCA_007128995.1 Paracoccaceae bacterium | reverse complement strand
GCGAGGATAGAGCCATGCGGCGGGTTGATCACCGCATCGAAATTCTCGATCCCGAACATGCCCAGATTAGAGATGGCCATCGTGCCGCCGACATATTCATGTGGGGCCAGCTTCTTGGTGCGTGCGCGTCCTGCCAGGTCTTTCATCTCGGCCGAAAGCGCTGATAGCGACTTCAGGTGCGCATCTTTCAGAACGGGCGTAAACAATCCACCTTCCACTGCAACCGCGACCGCCACATCAGAGGGCTTAAGGCGCAACATCCGGTCGCCTGCCCAGACAGCATTGCAGCCCGGCACGGCCTGCAGCGCCATGGCGCAGGCCTTGATGATGAAGTCATTCACCGAAAGCTTCACCCCGCGTGGTTCAAGCTGCTTGTTCAACTCGGCGCGGAATTTCATCAGCGCGTCCAGCTGAACGTCACGACGCAGGTAGAAATGCGGGATCGTCTGCTTGGCTTCGGTCAGACGGGCAGCGACGGTCTTGCGCATGCCGTCCAGCGCCACTTCTTCATAGGCGCGCCCTTCATACATGCGGGCCACCTGATCGGCGGTCGGGCCACTGGGCATGGACGCGGCAGCTTTCGTTGCGGCGGGTGCTGGTGCCGTGGGTTCTGTCGCGGCGGCTTTTGCCGGCGCGGCGCTGGCACTCTCAACATCGGCTTTCACAATCCGCCCATGCGGGCCAGACCCCGAAATCTGGCCAAGATCAAGGCCCTTCTCGGCTGCGATTCGCCGCGCCAGCGGAGAGGCGAAAATGCGTTTGCCATCCGCAGACGGGGCAGGGGGTGCAGCGGCGGCTGTAGGCTGGGACGGCTCGGCGGTGGCTGACTCCGCGCTCGGAGCGCCACTCTGTGCCTCGGCAGCCGGAGAAGATGGCGCGGCAATATCAGCCTTGCTTTCCCCTTCGGCCAGCAGAACCGCAATCGGTGTGTTGACTTTCACACCGTCGCTGCCAGCTTCGACCAGAATCTTGCCGATGATCCCCTCATCAACGGCTTCAAATTCCATGGTCGCCTTGTCTGTCTCGATCTCGGCGAGAATGTCGCCGGATGCAACACTATCGCCTTCTTTGACCAGCCATTTGGCGAGTGTTCCCTCCTCCATGGTGGGAGAAAGCGCAGGCATCAGAATTTCTGTCGGCATCTCTCGCCCCCTCTCAGCGATACGTCACTTTGTGCACGGCTTCGACCACTTCATCGGTCGTCACCAGTGCAAGCTTTTCCAGATTGGCGGCATAGGGCATCGGAACATCCTTGCCGCACAGGTTGATGACGGGCGCATCCAGATAATCGAAGGCCTGCTGCATCACCACAGACGTGATGTAATTGCCGACAGACCCTTGCGGGAAGCCCTCTTCCACCGTCACGAGACGGTTGGTCTTTCGGACCGATGCAAGGATCGCGTCTGTATCCATGGGCCGGATCGTGCGCAGATCCAATACCTCGGCGCTGATACCATCTTTCGCCAGTCGCTCTGCCGCTTCGAGGGCATAGGTCATGCCGATCCCGAAGCTGACGATGGTGACATCAGACCCTTCGCGCCAGATCTTGGCCTTGCCGAAGGGGATCGTGAAATCCTCAAGGTCGGGCACATCGAAGCTGCGCCCGTAGAGAATTTCGTTTTCAAGGAAGATCACCGGGTTCGGGTCACGAATGGCCGTCTTCAGCAGGCCTTTCGCGTCTGCGGCGGAATACGGCATGACCACTTTCAGGCCGGGGATCTGCGCATACCATGCGGCATAGCACTGGCTGTGCTGAGCACCAACACGTGCGGCCGCCCCGTTCGGGCCACGAAACACGATCGGGCAGCCCATCTGCCCGCCGGACATGTACAGCGTCTTGGCGGCAGAGTTGATGATATGGTCAATCGCCTGCATTGCGAAGTTGAAGGTCATGAACTCCACAATGGGGCGCAATCCGCCGAAGGCAGCGCCAACCCCGATACCGGCAAAGCCATGTTCGGTGATGGGCGTGTCAATCACGCGGCGGGCCCCAAACTCGTCCAGCAGCCCCTGGGTGATCTTGTAGGCACCCTGATACTCGGCGACTTCTTCGCCCATGACGAAGACCTCGTCGGAGGTGCGCATCTCTTCTGCCATCGCATCGCGCAGCGCTTCGCGCACGGTCTGGGTTTTCATGGCCGTGCCTTCGGGCCAGTCGGGCGTTGTGTCGGCTTTGGGCATTTCCGGGGCGGGCGCGGCGGATGCAGGCGCTGCTATCTTGCCCTCTTCGCCGTTCAATGCAGCAGGCGCAGGCGCTGTTTCCGATTTCGGCGCGTCTGCCGGAACGTCTTCTCCTTCGCTTACCAGCACCGCAATCGGGGCGTTGACCTTCACCCCCTCAGTGCCGGCTGCGACCAGAAGCTTTCCGATAACACCGTCGTCGACGGCTTCGAATTCCATCGTGGCCTTGTCAGTTTCGATTTCGGCAATGATGTCGCCAGAGGTGACAGTGTCCCCCTCCTTGACCAGCCATTTCGCCAAGGTGCCTTCTTCCATTGTCGGCGAGAGGGCGGGCATAAGAATTTCGGTTGCCATAGTCTCGTGTCTCCTCGCGCGCTTCAAGCGTAGATATCTGTCCAGAGTTCCTCAAGCGCAGGCTCGGGGCTCTCTTTGGAGAATTCGGCGGCCTCGTTGACGATGGCCTTGATGTCCTTGTCGATTGTCTTGAGATCGTCTTCGGTCGCATGCTTGCCGGTCACCAGCAGGTCGCGCACATGTTCGATCGCATCGCGTTCGGTCCGCATTTTCTGGACTTCGTCGCGTGTGCGGTATTTCGCCGGGTCCGACATCGAATGCCCACGGTAGCGATAGGTCATGACTTCAAGGATATAAGGCCCTTTGCCTGCGCGGCAGTGTGCAACAGCCTTTTCGCCAGCGGCCTTGACGGCAAGCACATCCATGCCGTCCACTTCTTCGCCCGCAATGCCGTACGCTGCCCCGCGTTCCCACAAAGACGGTGACTTGGTGGCACGCTGAACGCTGGTCCCCATGGCGTATTTGTTGTTTTCGATCACGAACACGACCGGCAGATCCCAGAGCATGGCCATGTTGTATGTTTCATAAACCTGGCCCTGATTGGCCGCACCATCCCCGAAATAGGTGAAGGTGACGTTGTCGTTGCCCTTGTATTTATCGCTGAAGGCCAAGCCTGCCCCCAGCGGCACCTGCGCCCCGACAATCCCATGGCCGCCATAGAAATGCTTTTCCTTGGAGAACATGTGCATCGAGCCGCCCTTGCCCTTGGAATAGCCCCCTTCACGCCCGGTGAGCTCGGCCATCACGCCTTTTGGGTCCATTCCGCAGGCCAGCATATGTCCGTGGTCGCGATAGGAGGTGATGCGCTTGTCGCCCTCTTTGGCCGCTGCTTCCAGTCCAACGACGACGGCTTCCTGTCCGATATAGAGGTGGCAAAACCCACCGATCAGGCCCATGCCATAAAGCTGCCCTGCCTTTTCCTCGAATCGGCGGATCAGGAGCATGTCACGGTAGTAACTCAGCAGATCTTCGGCAGACACATTCGGTTTCGCAGTGGATTTTCGTGCGGCCATGAGCGGCGCCTCCTCCCTCGTGGTAATAGTTCAACGTTAAACCATTTCTTATCGCAATTCTGCATGAGTGGCGAGAGTTTTTCAACATGTCTGATATGCAGGGTCTGCATGGCGCGTGCGTCAACTAGGCTTGCCCACAAGCATGTCACAGGGCGGTGCGCGCATCAGATCGCGGGCATAATTTCCCAGCGTCTTGGGATCGCGGCCCGAATGGCTGCCGATGACCACAAGATCGGGCTGATATTCGCTGATCCGGAACTGCAGGACTTCATGCACCCCGCCTGCGACGATCTCTGGCAGGGCCAGATTCTCCGGCAGCCCCTTGATGGCCATGAAGGACTGTCTGAGCATTTCAGCTTCCGTCATCTCTGCGCTTTTCATCAGGTCTCTCGCCGGCATGGTCGCGCCGAGGGGAAGTCGCAGCGCATGTATCGCTTGAAAGTTCGCGCCCGGTGCAAGGTCAGAGGCGACTTGCAACGCGCGCGCCGAGGCCGGTGCGAATGTCACTGCCCCCAGCACTTTCCGATAAGGCCGGATTTCCGGGTCATGGGCGATCAGAACTGGACACTCAGCCCCTTGGGTGATGCGCTCCAGCGTTGTCATCCGCATGGTTTCCAGCATTCTGCGGGGCTTGTGCAGACCAAGGACAATCAGATCGGCATCGAATTGGCGTGCAAGCTGGGGGATGCTTTGCCATGGCGGGCCATGTGCGATCTCGAAATGCAGATCAATATCGCTCAGGCTTTCGCGCAACCTTCTGAACGCTTCATGTGCATGGGCTGTCTGATCGACGAGCTTGCCGATGCGCAAACGCTTGACGGTGCGAGGCCGCGCTTCGATCGCTGTGACGATGACAAGTCTTGCCTTGTGCAGGCGCGCGAGGGCAGCCGCCCTGCCAGCCACTGCACGCGATCGCGGAGTAAAATCTGTCGCCGCAAGGATAACTTTGATCGGAGTCACGAGATGCACCTGCAAAGGACCGGGGCCGCTAGACTGTAACTGCCCAAACATCGATAACAAGTCCGGTGCGTCGCGTCACCTTCATTTCTCGCAAAACATTGCCGCGCAATGGTCGTGCGGCCTGTACGACTGCCGAAGCTCGGCGCTGGCCGTGCGCGGTAAAGCGCGCGCGCCCCGGCACATACACCGGGGCGCGCAACAGACTGGCGGTCAGCGAGGTTCGCTGAGAAGGCCCTTGACCAGTGCATAGCATGCAAGAAGCAGTACGATCGCAAAGGGAAGCCCGGTCGAGACCGACGCGGCCTGCAACGCAACCAGTCCGCCACCGATCAACAAAGCAGCGGCGACCAGACCTTCGAAGATGACCCAGAACACACGCTGACTGACGGGTGCATTGATCTTGCCGCCAGCGGTGATCGTGTCGATCACAAGACTGCCCGAGTCCGAGGATGTGACGAAGAAAATGATCACCAGAACGATTCCGACAACTGATGTGATTGCGGCAAAGGGCAGTTCCGACAGCATTCCGAACAACGAAAGCTCCGGCACATAGGTGTCAATCACAAAGCCGAAGACGGCACTTTCTGTGACCTGATTGATCAGCTGGTCGATGGCAGTCCCACCAAAGGCGGTCATCCAGATTGCCGAGACGATGGTCGGGATCAGCAGCACACAGGTGATGAATTCGCGCACACTGCGGCCGCGGCTGACCCGTGCGATGAACATGCCGACAAAGGGCGACCAACTGATCCACCATGCCCAGTAGAAGGCTGTCCATCCCTGACGGTAGCCGTCATCCTCGCGGCCGATCGGATTGGACAATGGGACAATCTCGGAGAAATAGGCCCCCAGATTGCCAAAGAACTGCGACACCAGTACCCATGTCGGACCCACAAGGATCACGAAGCTCAACAGAACAACAGCAAGCCCCATGTTGATCTGCGACAAAAGCTTAACCCCGCCATCAAGCCCGCGTAGCACTGAAATCAGGGCCAGTCCGGTTATGATGACGATCAGGATCACCGAGAAGGTGGCCGTATCGTTGATCCCCTCTATACCGAAAACGAAGCCGATCCCGGCAGAGGCCTGTTGCGCGCCAAAGCCCAGAGAGGTGGCCAACCCAAACAGGGTGGCAAAAACGGCGAGGATGTCGATCACATGGCCCGGCCAGCCCCAGATGCGCTCTCCGAAGATTGGATAGAAGATTGATCTGACGGTCAGTGGCAGCCCCTTGTTATAGGCAAAAAGCGCGAGCGACAGCGCGACCACGGCATAGATCGCCCAAGGATGCAGACCCCAGTGATAGATCGTCGCGGCCATTGCCAGCTTGCGCGCCGCCTCGACGGTCGCAGGGTCCATCAGCGCCCCATCAACAATGCCAGTTTCGCGTCCAAGTGGCTGATCGCCCCATGGCGTGGCAAAATAATAGGCCGGTTCGAGAACGCCAAAGAACATCAGGCCAATTCCCATACCCGCCGCAAAGAGCATCGAGAACCAGCCAAGATAGGTGTAATCCGGTGTGGCATCGGCGCCGCCGATCCGTATCTTGCCAAGTGGCGAGATCAGAATGCCAAGGCACACGATGACGAAGATGTTCCCGGCCATCAGAAAGAACCAGTCAAATGTCGATGTCAGATAGGCGCGCATCGCGCCAAGCGCAGGTCCCATCGCATCCTGAAAGGCGAGCGTGATGATGACAAACGCGACGACCACAAGGCCGGAGACGACAAAGACCGGGTTATGAATATCTAGCGAAAACGGCCCGATACTGGGCGTGATATTGTCCTGTCCGGTTTCATATTCGGTGTCGATGATCTCGGATGCCCCTTCGGGTTCGGGCAGGCCGTCCTCGTCCGGAACGTTGGTCGTGTCATCCTCATTCTGTGACATTTTCTGTCCTTTCCTTGTTATTTCGTGCGGCGCTGTGATGCATGCGGGCCGCTTCAGCGCACCAGAAAGACCGATACATCGCTATGGGCCGCGATCGTTCCACCATGCCCGGACCAGACATAGTCCAGCATATTCGGAACATGGGTTTGCATGATGACAAGATCACCACCAAGCTCCGTGATCGCCGACAAGAGGGTCTTGTCGGTATCGATACTCGGATCATGACTGACACAGGCCTTGCAGCTTGTTTCAAGCCCATGCGCAGCGCCCTGTTCGTCTGCGAAGGTCTGCAATCGTGTCTGGTATTCCTGCGGGTTTCGCGCCGCCGCTCCGGGTGCAGCGGATGTCACGCCGACAAAACACAGTTCTGCCCCGTAATGCCGGGCAAGGTCTGTCGCGGTTTGCAGGGCACGGGTCAATTGGTCGATATGTGTCAGATCGACCGGAAAGATGATCTTCCGATACATGGTCCCTCCTTTGGTTTCAGGGGGCGGATTTTTGATTTGGGTAAGGAAGCCTAACATGCGCAAGTTCGGGAGTTGCACCCCTTGCGGCAAAGAAATGTGCAGTACCGACACCGAATTGCAACGCAACAAGGCTGGCCGACCGGTGAAACCGGTGCTACGTCTCGCACCGTACACAATTCGGGAGGGCCGGTATGCAGCTTGGAATTTCGGGAAAACGCGCGTTGGTGTGCGCGTCATCCAAGGGTTTGGGTCGTGGCTGTGCAGAAGCCTTGGCAGCCGAGGGCGTCAATCTGGTGATGAATGCGCGCGGATCAGAAGCGCTGGAAGACGCGGCAGACCAGATCCGCAAGGCGCATCAGGTCGAGGTTGTCACCGTGGCCGCCGATATCACCACAGAAGAGGGCCGCGCGCGCGTTCTTGCGGCATGTGGCACGGTTGATATTCTGGTCACGAATGCAGGTGGCCCGCCGCCTGGAAACTGGACTGACTGGGAACGCGACGATTTCATTGCCGCATTGGACGCGAATATGCTGACGCCCATCGCACTGATGAAAGCACTTGTTCCCGGCATGATGGAACGTGGCTGGGGGCGGGTCGTGAACATCACGTCGCAATCGGTCAAGGCCCCGATACCTGTTCTGGGACTGTCAAATTCGGCGCGTGCCGGTCTGACTGGGTATGTGGCAGGCATGTCGCGTCAGGTGGCTGGCAAGGGGGTGAGCATCAACAATCTGCTACCGGGTATTCATGATACTGATCGGGCCAAGTCACTTGATGGTGGCGTCGCGAAAGCCAAGAGCATCACAGTGGCCGAAGCCAGATCCGAGCGCGAGGCGAGCATACCCGCGCAGCGCTACGGCACGGCAGAAGAATTCGGGGCGGCCTGCGCGTTTCTATGCTCGCAACATGCAGGATTCATCATCGGGCAGAATGTCTTAATGGATGGCGGTGCAACCAACAGCACGATCTGACCCGTGCACACCGTGGCCGGCCATTGTTCCGGCCACGGGTGTCACAGCATTGAGGGCAATACCTGATCCGGCGGGCGGTGGCCGTCTGCGAAGGTTTTGATATTGAGAATCACTTTCTCGCCCATCTCGATGCGCCCCTCGAGGGTCGCAGAGCCCATATGCGGCAGCAAGACGACATTCGGCAATTCGCGCAATCGTGGATTTATGTCATGGCGCTGCTCGAAAACATCCAGACCTGCGCCTGCAATCTCTCCGGAGCGCAAACCACGGGTGAGCGCATTCTCGTCAATCACCTCACCGCGAGAGGTGTTGATGATCACCGCGGTTGGTTTCATCAGCTTCAGACGCCGGGCGTTCATCAGATGGAATGTGGACGGTGTGTGCGGGCAGTTGACCGAAATCACATCCATGCGCGCGATCATCTGATCAAGGCTTTCCCAATAGGTCGCCTCAAGCGCCTCTTCACTTTCGGGGCGCAGGCGGCGGCGATTGTGGTAATGGATCTGCATCCCAAAAGCCCGCGCGCGCCGCGCGACGGCCTGTCCGATCCGCCCCATCCCCAGAATTCCAAGCCGCTTGCCACCGACGCGCGTGCCGAGTGACGCCATCGGCGACCAGCCCGACCACGTGTCGGCCTGCATTTCGGCAAGCCCCTGGGGAATGCGACGCGTGACCGCGAGCATCAGCGCGATGGTCATGTCGGCGGTATCATCTGTCACCACGCCGTGCGTGTCTGCGACCAGAATGCCGCGCTGCCGGGCTGAATGGACATCTATGTGATCGACACCCGCGCCATAATTGGCAATCAGTTTCAGGCGCTCGCCTGCCTGCGCGAGAAGCGTGGCATCGATCTGATCGGTGATGGTCGGGACCAGCACATCCGCACGGCGCAGGGCTTGCGCAAGTTCGTCACGGCGCATT
>SKWJ01000028.1 GCA_007128995.1 Paracoccaceae bacterium | reverse complement strand
TCATCGCCTATGGCTTTCTGGGCCCGTGGCTGCCGGGGTTTCTGAACCATCGCGGCTATTCGCCCGAGCGTTTCTTCGCCCGCATTTACACGGATATCGGTGTTCTGGGGCCCACCACTGCTGTTTCGTCAACCTATATCATCCTGTTCATCACCTTCGCCGCCTTTCTCCAGACCAGCCGGGTTGGCGAATATTTCATCAATTTCGCCTTCGCCGCGGCCGGTGGCACACGCGGTGGTCCGGCGAAGGTGGCAATCTTCGGCTCGGGCCTGATGGGAATGATCAACGGCACATCGGCGGGCAACGTGGTGTCCACGGGGTCGCTGACAATTCCGCTGATGAAGAAAGTGGGCTATCGCCCGCAAACCGCCGCCAGTGTCGAGGCTGCGGCCAGTTCCGGCGGGCAGATCCTGCCCCCGATCATGGGCGCGGGTGCCTTCATCATGGCCGAGATCACCGGTATCCAGTACCGAGAAATCGTAATCGCAGCGATCATCCCGGCAATCCTGTATTTTCTGTCGGTCTATTTCATGGTCGACAAGGAGGCGCTGAAGAAGGGCATGCAAGGGCTGCCACGCTCGCAACTGCCAAAATTCCGTGAAATGGCAAAGCAGGCCTATCTGTTCATTCCAATCATCATGCTGATCGGCGCGCTCTATGTCGGCTATTCCGTCATCCGTGCCGGGACCTATGCGATGATCGCGGCCTTTGCTGTCAGCTATCTGCGCGTTCTGGTCGATGGCCGTGGCGACGGGATGCGAAATCATCTGATGGGGCTGATCCTCTGTGTGCTCGCGCTCATGCCGCTGGTGGTGCTTGCGCAGGCTCTGACCCAAGGTTGGGTCGCGGGGACAACGACTCAACTGATCGTGTCTGTCCTCATCAGTGCCATGTCGATCTTCGGAATGCTGATGACCCTGCGCATCAATTCCCCGTTGTCCAAGGGAATTTCCGCGGCGATCACCCATTTCAGGATGATCCCCTATGCGCTTGAGATCGCCGCAAAGATGTCGCTGCAACTGGTCGCGGTCTGTGCCGCCGCTGGGGTGATCGTCGGGATCATCGCCATTACTGGCATCGGCGTGCGACTTTCCGGGGTTCTGATGGCGATTGCGGGCCAAAGCCAGCTTCTTGCGCTGTTCTTTGCGATGTGTGTTGCAATCATTCTGGGAATGGGCATGCCGACGACTGCAGCCTATGCCGTGGCTGCCAGCGTCATTGCACCCGGCCTGATCCGCATGGGGATCGAGCCCCTGACCGCCCATTTCTTCATCTTCTACTATGCTGTCATGTCAGCCATCACCCCGCCTGTGGCACTGGCGGCCTATGCGGGCGCGGCGATTGCGCAATCCGACCCGATGCGCACATCGGTCGAGGCCTTCAAGATAGGTCTTGCCGCCTTTGTCGTGCCCTTCATGTTCTTTTACAGTTCATCGCTTCTGATGCAGGGCGCACCTTTGGACATCGCCCATGTGTTCGTCACGGCCTCGCTTGGCATCTATCTGCTGGCTTCGGCTGTGCAAGGATGGCTGTTTGGCGCAATCGGGCCTGTGTTGCGCATCTGTGTGGGCGCGGCCGCGCTTGCGATGATCGCAGGTGGCTGGACATCAGATCTGATCGGGCTGGCTGTGGCTGGGGCCGTGTTCATGTTCCAGCGCACACTTGCCAAGCGCGCAGAAGCATCACCCAGGGCATGATATCGCGCGCGGCACGCCGACCAAGGCATGCCGCGCGCGGGGATCACCTGTCACCCGAAGGCGTCAGGCTCTGATGCCTTGCGTTGATCGATATAGGCCTGAACCGCTTCGGCAATGCCCGGGTCAAGCTGGGGTTGCTGATAATCGCCGAGCAGCTTTGCAACCCGGACCGAGGCCAGTGCCTGAGTATCGCGCGCACCATCCTCGTCCCATGTCTCGAAGGGTTTGTAATCCAGCAGGTCCGAACGCCAGAACGCATCCTTGAAATTCGCCTGCGTATGCGCGCAGCCCAGAAAATGGCCCCCCGGCCCTACCTCGCGCAGCGCGTCCATGGCCTGACCGTTTTCCGAGATATCCACCCCCTTCGCCAGATGATGCAGCGCCCCAAGCTGATCCGCATCCATGACGAATTTCTCATAGGAGGACACAAGCCCCCCTTCCAGCCAGCCGCAAGCATGCAACATGAAATTCACCCCTGCCAGCAGCGCCATGTTCAGGCTGTTCGCAGTCTCATACGCAGCTTGTGCATCGGGCAGTTTCGAGCCGCAGAACGCCCCGCCCGAGCGATAGGGCAATCCCAACCTGCGCGCGAGTTGTCCTGCACCATAGGTGATAAGCGCCGCTTCTGGCGTGCCAAAGGTCGGCGCGCCGCTATTCATGTCAATCGAGGTGACAAACGCACCGAACACGACCGGCGCCCCCGGACGCACAAGCTGACTGTAGGCCACCCCGGCAAGAACTTCTGCAAGAACCTGCGTCAGCGTGCCGGCAACTGTGGTCGGGGCCATCGCCCCGCCCACAATGAAGGGCGAAATGATACAGGCCTGATTCGCCCGCGCATAGACTTCAAGCGCGCCCATCATGACCGAATCGAAAGTCAGCGGCGAGTTGATGTTGATCAGCGAGGTCATGACCGTGTTCTGGTCCACAAAGTCTGCCCCGAACACGAGCTTCGCCATTTCAACCGAATCGGACGCCCGGACCGGTTCGGTGACCGACCCCATGAACGGCTTGTCCGAATACAGCATATGCGCCTGCAACATATCCAGATGGCGCTTGTTGACGGCCACATCCGTTGGCTCGCACACAGTGCCGCCGGAATGGTGCAGCCATTTCGACATATAGCCCAACTTCACGAAATTGCGGAAATCGTCCATCGTGGCATAGCGCCGCCCGCCATTGGCGTCGCGCACGAAGCGGGGACCGTATACAGGCGCCAGAACCAGTGAACGCCCCCCGATCTCGACCGAGCGCGCAGGATTGCGGGCATGCTGGGTAAAGCGCGCGGGTGCAGTGGCGCAAAGCTGGCGCGCAAGACCGCGCGGAATACGCACACGTTCACCCACCACCTCGGCGCCGGCGCTGCGCCACAGGTCCAGTGCGGCCGGGTTGTCAACGAAATTCACCCCGATCTCTGCCAGAACGGTTTCGGCATTGGCCTCGATAATCGCAAGTGCCTCTTCGTTCAGGACTTCCAGATCGGGGATGTTGCGCTCTATATAGCGCGCCGTCTCGATGCTGACGGCACTGCGCGCCGCCCGGCGCGCAGCCCCCCCGCCCCCGTCGCGGCCCCGCCGTGCACCGGCCTGTTTCACCATTTCATGTGCTGGCTCTGACATGATCAGACACTCCTGATTGCCCCGCATTGGCAGGTTTTGCCCTTGTCCTATCTGCTGAGTTCGCAACGCTCTGGCCAATTTGCGGCGGATTCTGGTGCAAAGCGACATCTGTTTGCGCGTCCATTGCTGGACACCAGCCCCCCGAGGCATTACGTGCCGACATGGGTCGGGGTTCAACGCACACGGCCCCGACACGAATGCGCTGCAGGCTTAGCGGCATGCACCTATGATCGGAGCCGAACCATGCTGGACATCTCCACAATCCGCGATGACCTGAAAACGCAGTACGACCTTGCACCCAACCCGAAGCTCGCGGCATCGATGGAAACCGAATATGCGCGCATGGCACGCGTGGTGTCACCTGTGGACTGGGCGGTGCATGCCCCTTATGTCGCCGCGATCAACACGCTGAAGCGCCAACGCAACGCTGCAATCCTTGCGCATAACTACATGACCCCGGAAATCTTTCATGGCGTCGCCGATGTCGTGGGGGACAGCTTGCAGCTTGCGATTGAGGCGACCCGCACCCAGGCTGACGTGATCGTGCAATGCGGCGTCCATTTCATGGCCGAGACGTCCAAGATCCTGAACCCTGCCAAGACTGTGCTGATGCCCGACATGCAGGCCGGGTGTTCGCTGGCGGACAGCATCACTGCCGCAGGGGTAGAAGAGATGCGCGCGCGCTACCCCAACGCGCCGGTGGTCAGCTATGTCAATACCACCGCAGAGGTGAAAGCCGCATCCGATATCTGCTGCACATCGTCCAATGCCGTCCAGATCATCCGGGCGCTGGATGCCGAGACGATCATCATGACGCCCGATAAGTATCTGGCGCAGAACGTCGCCGCACAGGTTCCGGAAAAGCGCATCGTCTGGTGGGAAGGCTCCTGCATTGTGCACGAACAATACACTGCACAGGATATCCGCGAATTCCGCGACTGGAATCCCGGCACGCGGATCATCGCGCATCCGGAATGCCCGCCCGAGGTTGTCGCCGAGGCCGATTTCTCTGGCTCTACCAAGGGCATCCTCGATTATGTCAGCGCCGAGCGGCCCGCCCGCGCGATGCTGGTCACCGAATGCTCGATGGCGTCGAATATTTCGGACGCGCATCCGGATGTCGAATTCATCGGGCCCTGCAACATGTGCCCCTACATGAAGATGATCACGCTGGAAAAGGTGCTTTGGTCATTGCACACAATGACAACTCAGATCGAAGTTGCACCTGAAATCGCTGACAAGGCACGCCTTGCTGTTCAGCGGATGATCGATCTTTCCGCAAGGCAGGCGTGACGCAGGTGTCAGAGACCCAGCGCGTCGTAATTGTCGGAGCAGGGCTTGGCGGGCTTTATGCAGCGCTGATGCTTGCCCCGCGCCCGGTTCTTGTCATCTCGCCCGAAACATTGGGCGAAGGGGCCTCTTCCGCATGGGCACAGGGCGGGATTGCCGCGGCGATGGCAGCCGGGGACAGCCCTGCAGATCATGCACGTGACACTGTAAATGCGGGCGCAGGCACGGTAGACCCTGAAATCGCGCGGCTGGTCACAGAAGCCGCACGCCGCCATATTCTGGATCTGACAGAGCGCGGCACACCTTTCGACCGGGATGCGGCAGGCGACTATATCCTGAATTTCGAAGCCGCCCATTCAACAGCGCGCGTTGTCCGCGTCAAAGGGGATCAGGCTGGCCGGAAAATCATGGAAACGCTGATCGGGGTCGTGCGCGACACGCCCTCGGTGCAGGTTCTGGAACGTGTCGCGGCACAGGGCTTGCTGGTCGAGAACGGGCGGGTATGCGGTGTAACCTTGGCGCAGCTTGACGGCGAGAATGTTTCGCGCCCGATCACCTTGCGCGCACCGGCTGTGCTGCTGGCGGGCGGAGGGTCTGGCGGATTATATGCAAAAACGACAAACCCGCCACGTATCTGCGGGCAGGTCATGGGGCTTGCGGCACGCGCAGGCGCGGTCATGGCAGATATGGAATTCATGCAATTCCATCCAACGGCGATGGATCTGGGGCTTGATCCGGCCCCGCTGGCGACCGAGGCCCTGCGGGGCGAAGGGGCGCGGCTTGTCAATTCGGAGGGCGTGCATTTCATGGACAGGCAGCATCCGCTGGCAGAACTTGCCCCCCGCGATATTGTGGCCCGCGCTGTCTTTGCCGAAGCGCAGGCGGGGCGGCGGCCCATGCTGGATACGCGCGCTGCACTTGGCGCCGAGATCCATGCGCGCTTTCCTGCTGTGGCCGAAGCCTGCGTCAAGGCCGGGCTTGACCCGGCCCGCGCGCCGATCCCGATTGCGGCAGCGGCGCATTACCATATGGGCGGGGTTGCCACCGATGCGCAGGGCCGCGCGTCCCTGCCCGGCCTTTGGGTCTGTGGCGAGGCGGCCTCGACGGGCCTGCATGGTGCGAACCGGCTGGCATCGAACGGGGTGCTCGAAGCGTTGGTCTTTGCCCGCCGCGCCGCAGAAGATATCGCCACAACCCTGCCCACATCCGGGGCCACGCCTGTCCCACTGACTTTCGCCCCTGGCGGCACTGCGCCCGACCGCGACGGGATTGCGCAACTGCGCCAGATCATGACACAACATGTCGGTGTTCGGCGCACAGGTGCGGGTCTTGCGCAGGCGATCACCCGGATCAGGGCGCTTGACGCGCTTCATGGTGACAGCCCGGATTTTGCCAATATGTGCGCCACAGCCTTGTTGATCGCGACCGCCGCCCATAAGCGCCAGGAAAGCCGCGGGGCACATTGGCGTGACGATTTTCCATCTACTAACCCGGACCTTGCAAGGCGCATGCACCTGACGCTTGCCGATGCCAGCCTCTGGAAAAAGGAACCGGCATGAGCCCAAACCAATTGCCCGAATTGCTGGTCGAACCCCTTGTGCGCGCAGCCCTGCTGGAAGATCTTGGGCCTTCCGGTGATGTGACCACCGATGCGGTCATCCCGACCGGGCTGACATACCGCGCTAGGCTGAATGCGCGCGCATCGGGCGTGGTTTCAGGTGTCCAACTGGCCCGGCTTGCGTTCAGACTGGTGGACCCCGGTCTGAGCCTGAATGTCCTGCGCCCGGACGGAAGCCATGTTCAAAGCGGCGATACCGTGATGGAAATCGAGGGCGCGGCTTCCTCGATCCTCATGGCCGAACGCGTCGCGCTGAATTTCGCAGGTCGCCTTTCGGGAATCGCCACTCTGACGGCCGCCTTTGTCGCCGAGACTTCGGGAACGCGGGCACGGATCACCTGCACACGCAAAACAACACCCGGGCTTCGGCTGGTCGAGAAACAGGCCGTGCGCCATGGCGGCGGCTCGCCGCATCGGTTCGGGCTGTCGGATGCGATCCTGATCAAGGATAACCATATTGCAGCCGCAGGCGGCATTTCCAAAGCCCTTGGTGCCGCGCGCAAATCCGCCGGGCATATGCGGCGGATCGAGATCGAGGTGGACACACTGGCGCAGCTTGACGAGGTTCTGGGAACCGGCGGCGCTGATGTTGTGCTGCTGGACAATATGGGCACGCAAACCCTGCGCGCGGCTGTTGCCAAAGTGGCCGGACGTCTGGTCACCGAAGCCTCTGGCAACATGTCACACGCACGGATCGCCGAAGTTGCCGCCACCGGCGTGGATTACATTTCCGTCGGCGCACTGACACATTCTGCACCGGTTCTGGACCTTGGTCTTGATTTCTGACATGGCAAAGCCTTGCGCACCCCATCTGCCGCCGGCTTGAGTGCGCAGAAGCTTTAGGCTAGGCGTTTGACATGCACTATCTGGCCGCAACCTTGCTGATGATCATGACCGCAGGGCATCTCAGCCCTGCGCAGGCCCATCCGCATATCTTTGTAGATGCCTCTGTCGAGGTCGTGTTCGATGCAGATGGTGCGGCGAAGGGGGTCTGGATCTCCTGGGCCTATGACCCATTCTTTTCAATGCTGCTGGTGTCGGATCTGGGCCTTGACCCCGATTTCACAGGCGAGATTACCGAAGATGAGCGCGCCACGCTTGACGGTTTCGACATGAACTGGATCGAAGGGTATCACGGCGACACGCATGTCACGCAAGGCGAGATCGCGCTCGCCCTGACAGGGCCGGTGGAATGGGAATCCGATTACCGCGAAGGCCAGCTGTTTTCGCGCCATTTCCGCCAATTCATAGATCAGCCCGACCCGGAACAGGGCTTTGTCGTGGCGGTTTATGACCCGACCTATTACACCAGCTACGGGATTGTCGGAACACCGCATGTCAGTGGTCGGGAAGATTGCGTTGCCCGCATATTCGAACCCGACTGGGAGGCAGCAGGCGCGCAGCTAGAGGCCGCGCTGGATGAGATCCTCGGCGCAGGCGGCGATTTCGAAGCAGATTTCCCCGCTGTTGGCGCGCTGTTCGCAGAGGAGGTGCGTGTGTCATGCGGCGCACCCTGATGCTGGTGGCGCTTGCCGCCGCGCTGACCTTCGTGGTCATCTGGCTGGGTGGCGGGATGGACCGGCTGGGCATATGGGCCCAGACCGCGCAGCGCGGGTTTCAAAATCAGATGGCGCTTGGTCTGCGGGCCCTGCGCGCGGGCGAACCGGGTGCACTGGCTGCTTTCTGGGGTCTGTGCTTTGCCTATGGGTTCGTGCATGCTGTCGGTCCCGGACACGGGAAATTCCTGCTCGGGGCTTACGGGGCAGGTAAGGACGTTGCCCTCAGACAGATGATCGGGATCGGGTTTCTGGCGTCACTTGCACAGGGGGTCAGCGCGGTTGCTGTGGTTTACGGTGGTGTCCTGATCTTCAACGCCTCGAGCGAGGCGCTGCAAATCGCGGGCGATGTCTGGCTGGAACGCGCCAGCCTGATCGCGATCGCCCTGATCGGCCTGTGGCTTGTGGGGCGCGCGCTGCGCAAACTGATGGTGCAGACAGTTGCAGCCCCTATGCTGGCTGCCGGGCCGGTCGCACAGGGTGTTTGCGAAGATTGCGGCCATCGCCACGGCCCCGAACTGCATGAGATCGAACATCTGACAAGCTGGCGCGATGCGGCCATGCTGATCGGGGCCATCGCCATACGTCCCTGCACCGGCGCCCTGTTCGTGCTGATCCTCACCTGGCGCATGGACCTGATCTGGCAGGGTATCGCGGCGGTGCTGGCGATGGCACTGGGCACTGCCGCAGTAACCGTTGCGGTTGCAGGCACGGCCGTTCTGGCGCGCGAAGGGGCCATGACATGGGCCAGCAAACTGCCCAGCGCGCGCTGGGTGATGCCCGGCCTTGAAGCCCTTGCCGGGATTTTCATTCTCATGGTTGCCCTGAACATGTTAAAAATAATCTGACCCATCTTGCCGCCCGGGTCGCATGGCGCTAACCCTGCGCAATGACGCAGGACACCGCCAGACACAGGTCAGATTTGCGCAAGGTTCTTGCCTTGGGCCTGCCGCTTGCAGGCAGTCATCTTGCGCAGTTCATGCTGGCGGTCACGGATACGATCATGCTGGGCTGGTATGGT
>SKWJ01000160.1 GCA_007128995.1 Paracoccaceae bacterium | reverse complement strand
TCCACGCGCACCGAGACCGAGGCGCTGCTTCTGGAGCAGAACCTCATCAAGCAGTTGAAGCCGCGCTACAATGTGCTGCTGCGCGACGACAAGAGCTTTCCTTATATTCTGTTGCCGAAGGACCATGCCTTTCCCCAATTGCGCAAGCATCGCGGGCGGCGGGCGACGAAAGGAAGCTATTTTGGCCCTTTTGCAAGTGCCGGGGCTGTCAACCGAACCCTCAACCAGTTGCAGCGTGTCTTCCTGCTGCGCAACTGCACGGACTCGGTGTTCAACAGCCGCAGTCGACCGTGCCTGCTGTATCAGATAAAGCGATGCTCTGCACCCTGCGTTGGGTACATTTCCGAATATGACTACGCTGCTCTGGTTGCAGATGCCGAACGCTTCCTGTCCGGGAAATCTACAAAGATTCAGGCACAACTCGCTGAAGACATGCAGAAAGCTGCTGAAGCGATGGAGTATGAACGCGCAGCGGCACTTCGCGACCGCATTCGCGCACTAACAAATGTTCAACAAAGTCAGGGGGTCAATCCCCGCTCAGTTGCCGAAGCCGATGTGATTTCTGTCCATCTGGAGAAAGGGCAGGCCTGCGTGCAGGTTTTCTTCATTCGCGCCAATCAAAGCTGGGGCAATCGGGATTTTTATCCCGCCACAGGCGCAGGCGCCGAGGAACCTGAAATACTTGAAGCCTTTCTGGCGCAGTTCTATGACGGGAAAGAGCCCCCCCGGCAGATATTGTTGTCGCACCCGATCGAGAATACGGATCTCATGTCCCAGCTTCTGGCAGAGCGGGCGCGGCACAAGGTCGAACTGGCGGTCCCGAAGCGTGGCGAAAAGGCAGAGCTGGTTGAAAATGCCCTGCGTAACGCGCGCGAAGCGCTGGCCATGCGAATGGCATCCACCGCGGCGCAGGGGCGCATGCTGGAAGGGTTGGCGCAGGCATTCAACCTGGAAGCCCCGCCAATGCGCATCGAAGTCTACGACAACAGCCATATACAGGGCACCGATGCGGTCGGCGCCATGATCATTGCCGGACCGGATGGCTTTATCAAGAGTCAGTATCGGAAGTTCAACATTCGGGGCGACGGGCTTACACCCGGAGATGATTTCGGGATGATGAAGGAGGTCCTGAAACGTCGGTTCGAGCGATTGCTGAAAGAAGATCCTGACCGGGAGTCCGAGACTTGGCCGGATCTGTTGCTGATTGATGGTGGTGCAGGACAAATCAGCGCCGTCGCAGAAATCATGGCCGATCTCGGGGTCGAAGACATACCGGTTGTCGGAGTCGCCAAGGGCATTGACCGGGACGCCGGAAAAGAAGAGTTTTACCGCCCCAAAAGCCGTCCCTTTGCGCTGCGCCACAATGACCCGGTGCTGTATTTCATCCAGCGTTTGCGCGATGAGGCGCATCGTTTCGCCATCGGATCCCACCGGGCAAAACGCGCCAAGGCTGTCAGCGCCTCGCCACTTGATGCGATACCGGGCGTTGGTCCGGGGCGGAAACGCGCGTTGCTTGCGCATTTCGGATCTGCAAAAGCCGTCGCCCGGGCCGGGCTGTCCGACCTACAGGCTGTCGACGGCATTTCAGAGGCGCTTGCGCAGACGATACATGACCATCTGAACGAAAGGTGATCTGATGGGGCATATCGTCATTCTGACAGGGGCCGGGCTGTCTGCGGAAAGCGGGTTGGGGACGTTCCGCGACAAAGAAGGGCTCTGGACACGCTATGACATTGACGAGGTCGCCACGCCGCAAGGCTTTGCACGCAACCCCGGACTGGTTCATGAATTCTATAATGCACGCCGCGCAAATTGCCGTCAGGCCCAGCCCAATCCTGCCCACATTGCACTGGCAGATCTGCAACATTTTGCTGCTGATCGTGTGACCCTGATCACCCAGAATGTTGATGACTTGTTAGAGCGCGCCGGGGCCAGCGATGTCATTCATATGCATGGCCATCTGACTGGCGCACTCTGCGCGGCTTGTGAGCACCGCTGGACGGCACCCGACACCATGTCCATTGCTGATGCCTGCCCGTCCTGCGGTCAACACTCAACCCGACCGGACGTCGTCTGGTTTGGCGAGATTCCATATCATATGGACAAGATAGACACCGCTCTTGCCACGGCAGATCTGTTCGTCGCGATCGGGACGTCTGGCAACGTCTACCCGGCGGCAGGTTTCGTGCAAGACGCCTCGGCGCGTGGGGCACGCACCTTGGAACTGAATCTGGCACACTCGGCGATCACCCCGCTGTTTGACGAGACGCGGCTCGGGCCCGCCAGCAAGATTGTCCCGAAGTGGGTTGCAGAAATTCAACAATAGGGGTGTCGCTACGCTTCTGCGGAATTGGTTTTCGCAGCCAGTTTGCGCTCGGCCCACAGCTTGAACACCCGGAATGTGATGGCAGGCACCACCACGGTCGCAAGCAGCAGCACGCCCCCTCCGAACAGGCCGATTGCCCCCTGCCCGCCCGACACCGTCACCATCGCCGTTGCAAAAGCCGCGATCGGAAACGTGAATGCCCCCCAAAGGGGCGAAAACCCGGCAGCCATCAGCCAGCGCACAGACGCCAGCAGCGGTATGAACAGGATCACCGCCAAGGCACTGAAGGCAGTTGCCGCAGGCAGTCCTGCCCCATGTGCCACAATGGTCAGCAAGGATGCCGGCGCAAGGTGAATGGCAAGCAGGGGCCGCAAAGGTGCTGGCGGCGCTTTTCGCATAAATTGCCGCAGACTGACTCCCCATATGACCCCTGCAGGCAGCAGCATGGCCCAGACCAAAGCGCGGGCGACCTCGTCAAGTCCAAGGGCTGTCGCCGGAAAACCCCCGACGATGAAGCCTACGAAAGTCAGGTGGAACACCGGGCTTACCGTCCGCGCCTCGGGCGGGCCAAGGCGCAAGACACGCAGCAACAGCAGCACGAGTGCCAGATGCACCCCAAATGCGATGAGTCCCAACCCCAAAGCCAGAACTGGCGCAAGCGGGGCCAGACTGGCCGCAAGCAGCATCAGCGACAGGCTGGCCGCTGCAAGCCCCGCACGGCCGGGCAACACTTGCATGTCTTCAAACAGGACGCGGGGACGCCGCGAAAATTTGATCAGGTAAGCAAGCAGTGAGAACAGGAATAGCAGCGTGGTCGCGCCGAGGATCAGCTCTCCGATGGCGGGGCTGATCCCATAGCTTGAAGCGGCAGCACGCCACCCCAGCCCCAGACCGAACAATCCGAAGACAGGCGTGAAGATGGCCGGCGGCGTATCGCGCCACAACCCCGGCTTTGGCAGGCGCAAGGAGGGCGGCATTGGACGGCGGGTGGTCATGGCAAGCTGTGCAGATGATGGCCGAGTTGACGGTAGTCGCCAAACTGGAAATGGTGAAACAAAGCTTCCGGCGGTGCCTTGCGATACCCTTCGGTATAGAGGCCAAACCGCACATCTGCGGCCTCGGCGGTTTCCGCATCTGTTTCGCTGTCACCGATATATACAGTCTCCGAGAGATCAATCCCAAGGCGCGCAACAACTTCGTGCAAGGGGGCGGGATCGGGTTTGGCAACCGGCAAGCTGTCGCCGCCGATGACGGACCCGAACAGATCTGCCCAGCCCAGATGCCTGAGCACCGCCTGCGTCGGCCCCATCGGCTTGTTTGTGCACAACCCAAGACGCAGACCCTGTGAGACAAGATGTGCGAGAGCCTCTGGCACATGGGGGTAGATGCGTGTGTGTTCATGCGCCCGTTCATAGTGGTGCAAGAAGCGCCGATGCAGATCTGCGGTCCGGTCTGCCAGGTTTTCGCCCGTCACTGCCATTTCCATCCGCTCGACAAAGACGCGCGCGCCGCGTCCGATGAAACCGCGCGATTGCTCGAAGGTGACCGGGGGAAGCTGCACCTCGTGCAGTACCCGGTTGGCAGCATTCCAGATATCGGGTGCGCTGTCGATCAGAGTGCCATCAAGATCGAAGACAACAGCGCGGATCATGCCGCGCGCCATTTGATCGAACACCCGATTGACGGGGTCTGCTCGCGCGGGCCTGAACCGCTCTGCGCGATCTGGACCATCGCTTCAAAGAGTTCGCGCCGCGCACCGGCCGGGGCCGGATTCCGCCCCGAAGCATCCAGCCGCCCGCGATATTGCAACGCGCCAGCGCCATTGAGCCCGAAAAAGTCCGGCGTGCAGGCTGCGCCCCAGGCACGCGCCACAGTCTGATCGCCATCATGCATATACGGAAAGGGAAAATTCTGCTCTTGCGCCATTTCCTGCATCTTTTCGAAGCTGTCGGCAGGATAGGCAATCGCATCATTTGAACAGATTGCAGCGACACCGATCCCGTATGTCCGCAAATCGCGTGCGTCGCGGCAAATCCGGTCAAGAACCGCCAGTACATAGGGGCAGTGATTGCAGATGAACATGATCAGAGTGCCGTTTGGCCCAGCCAGATTTCCGAGTGTATAGGTCTGGCCATCTGTCGCCAGCAAGGAAAATTCCGGGGCCTTCCATCCGAAATCGCAAACGGGGGTGGGTGCAGGTGGCATATGGGCGGTCCTTTCTCAGGTCAGTGTTCCGGTTTCCGCCTCTGCGGCCTCTCGGATTGCGCGGATGTTGCGGCCATAGGGGGCCGGGTCCGTGGCTGATCCGCCCTTGAACACAGCAGAGCCGGCGACAAGCACATCCGCGCCGGCGCGTGCCATCAGGGGCGCTGTTTCAGGCGTGATCCCGCCGTCAATCTCGATATGGATGGAACGCCCCCCGATCAAAGCGCGTAACCGACGGACCTTGTCACTCATGTCGATGAACTTCTGCCCGCCAAAGCCCGGATTGACAGTCATCACGCAGACAAGATCGATCATCTCGAGCAGGTTTTCCACCCCGTCCAGACCTGTGCCGGGATTGATGGCCAGCCCTGCTTTCGCACCTGTTGCCCGGATCGCCTGCAATGTGCGGTGAATATGCGGTCCGGCCTCGATATGCGCTGTGATGATATCCGCCCCCGCCTTGGCAAACCCCTCGATGTAAGGATCGACCGGCGCGATCATCAGATGCACATCCATCACACCGCGGATATGGGGGCGGATCGCGGCACAGGTCGCAGGGCCAAAAGTGATATTGGGGACAAAATGTCCATCCATGACATCGATATGCACCCAATCCGCACCAGCATCTTCGACAGCAGCGCATTCAGCACCGAAATTGGCAAAATCCGCTGCCAGAATGGACGGGGCGATCTTGATCGCGCGTGAAAACGTCATGGGGAGGCTCCTCGACTTTATCCGCCTGCGTCTTAGCGCAGCACAGAACGAAAGGCACGCCGGATTTTGGGCAGATATGCACCTCCAGCGCCAGCCTTGAGAGGCACGCTATCCGGTGTTTCTGCCGCGTGCCCCACCCGGCAGGTTCCAATGGCGTGTGCGCGGCCCTGTTCAGGCTTGCGCCAGCGCGGCAAGGCGCGCAACGCGCAGGCGCGCGAAATCGTCACCGGCATGATAACTTGATCGTGTCAATGGCGTGGCTGATACCATCAGGAACCCTTTGCCCCAAGCCGCCTTCTCATAGGACTTGAACTCATCCGGTGTCACGAAGCGTTCAACGTGATGATGGCGCGGTGTGGGTTGCAGATACTGACCGATGGTGATGAAATCCACATCGGCCACGCGCATGTCATCCATGACCTGCAAGACCCCCTGCCGATCTTCCCCCAAGCCCACCATGATGCCGGATTTGGTGAACATGGAAGGGTCGAGTTCCTTGACCCTTTGCAACAGGCGCAGGCTGTGGAAATACCGCGCGCCGGGACGCACTTCGGGATAAAGGCCCGGCACGGTTTCAAGATTGTGGTTGAAGACATCGGGCCGTGCCGCGACTACAGTTTCCAACACTGAAGGCGCGCATTTGAGGAAATCGGGGGTCAGGATTTCTATGGTGGTGTCGGGGCTGCGATGACGCACGGCGCGTATGGTCTGAGCGAAATGATCCGCGCCGCCATCGTCCAGATCATCACGATCAACCGAGGTGATGACCACATGCTTCAGCCCCAGCTTCTCGACCGCATGGGCAACGCGCCCCGGTTCGAACAAGTCCAGCGCATCTGGGCGGCCGGTGGCTACGTTACAGAAGGTGCAGCCGCGCGTACATATCTCGCCCATGATCATCATGGTGGCGTGGCCCTGTGACCAGCATTCGCCGACATTCGGGCAGCCTGCTTCCTCGCACACTGTCGTCAACTTGTGCTCGCGCATGATCTTGTGGGTCTCGGCATAACCTTTACCGCCGGGCGCTTTAACCCGAATCCAGTCTGGCTTCTTGGGCTGGGCCTGAACGGGCTTTCGCGCTTTTTCCGGATGGCGCTGTTCAGGCATTTTCAGATCGCGCAAGGCTTACCCTCCTCTGGACGCCGCATGTGGGTGACATAACCCGCAAAGAGGCAAAAAACAACGCTTCTTGCGAAAAGCCGGCATGCAAAACGGACATGGCAGCGCATTCGAACCATTGCGTCCCCGCATCAGTCTTGGCACTGTCAGATAATGGGGTTTCGCTTTATTCACACTGCTGATCTGCATCTCGACAGCCCGTTGCGCAGCCTTGCCTTGCGCGATGCGGATCTGGCAGAACTGATCGCGGATGCATCCCGCGCGGCGCTGCGCACAATCGTGGACCTTTGCCTGAGCGAGCGTGTTGATGCGCTACTGATCGCCGGCGATCTTTATGACGGCAATCAGACCAGCATGAAGACAGCGCGGTTTCTTGTCGCCCAGCTTGCGCGCCTTGAAGAGGCCGGTATCCGAAGCTTCATAATCCGGGGAAACCATGATTCCGAAAGCGCCATCACCCGTGAGTTGACCTTTCCCCCCTTGACCCATGTTTTCAGCGGGCGCGCAGGGGTGGAGATCCTTGATCACTCCGACTGTCGAGTGGCAATCCACGGCCTGAGTTTTCGCGATCGACACGCCCCATCGTCTCTGCTTCCGAAATACCGCCCCCCCGAAGCGGATGCCGTGAATCTCGGGCTGATGCACACATCACTGAACGGAGCGCCCCGCCACGACCCCTATGCACCATGTTCCCTGAGCGACCTGCAGCAAAGCGGATTTGATTATTGGGCGCTGGGGCATATCCACAAGCGTATGGAATTTCCTGCATCTGCGCTCGGCAGGGCGCATGTCACCATGCCCGGGATTCCGCAAGGCCGCGATATTGGTGAACCCGGTGCAGGCAGCGTCACGCTGGTGCAGATCGATCATGGCGGTCGCGTGTCGACCGAAATACGCGTCACAGCCCTTGCTGCCTTTGAGCGTGTGGAGGTAGATGTCACCGGCCTTGCTGACTGGCATGACCTGCGCCACGCCATCGAAGATGCGTTGACAAACAGCGACGTGCTCTGCCCGCATCGTGTGGCGCGGATCGTCCTGCGCGGCGCTACAACACTTGCACCGCGCCTCTACCGCGACCACGATCTTGCTCTGGCCGAAGCGCAGGAACTGGCCCGCGCGCTTGGGCAAATCTGGATCGAGAAACTGGTACTTGATACGGGCACTCTCCCCCCCGCGAGCGGTGCACTTGGCGAACTTTCGGCCCTGATCACGAACGATATCCTGCCCTCGGCAGGCTATGCGCAATCATTGGAAGACCTGCGTCTGACACTTGAAGCAGCTTTGCCACCCGAAGCACGCAACGCGATCTTGGAACTGGAACCCGATCTGATTGAAAGCGGGGTCAATGAAGTTCTGGCACATCTGCGAGGGCAGTCAGAGTGAGGTTAAACGCCCTGCACCTCGTGCGCTATGGACATTTCACGGATACGCGGCTGGACTTTGCAAACTCGGCCAGCGGCAAGCCGGACCTTCATGTCATTTACGGACCGAACGAAGCAGGCAAATCTACTTTGTTCGCAAGCTGGCTGGACCTGCTCTTCGGGATTCCCGCGCGCACCGGGTATAATTTCTTGCATGACAACCGCACGCTCCGCATAGAAGCCAATGTGACAACGCCACATGGCAATCTGACACTGGCGCGGCTCAAGGGCAACACGAACACGCTGCTGGACAGCCGGACGGACACAGCTTTGCCCGAAGCCACGCTTTCGGCCGCGCTTGGTGGGTTGGAGCGTGATGCCTATCGTGCCATGTTCTCGCTGGACGATGATACGCTGGAATCTGGCGGCGAGAGCATTCTCGACAGCAAGGGCGATCTTGGAAAGCTGCTGTTTTCCGCAAGTGCCGGCCTCGCAGATCTCAGTGTTGCGCTGGGGATGCTGCAAGAGGAGAGCGCGGGCTGGTTCAAACCTGCTGGCCGCAAGTTCCAACTGAAAACGCATAAGGACCGTCTGGCCGAGTTGGCGGCGCAGCGCAGGGAGGCCGATCTTGCGGTCAGCGCATGGCGCAGGCTTATTCAGGAAGTTGCGCGGGCGCAAGAGTCCTATGACAGCGCGCGCGGCCGGCGCGAACAGACCCAGATCCGGCTGGATGCCCTGAAACGCGATCTGGACGCCTTGCCGATGCTTGCCCGACTGCGAAAGGCAGAGGCTCGACTGACAAAGCTTCCGCCACCACGCGACATTCCGGCGGAATGGGTGCGCGCCTTGCCCGGCTGGTTGCATGAAGAGTTGGAACTGGACACACTGATCCCGGTGGCGCGCGACAACATTGCCAGATTGGAGCGTGCCTCAGCCGAACTGCCCCATGACAAAGCCGCCTTGGTTTATCTGGAACAGTTGGACACTCTGGAAGGCCAGTACGGGGCAATCGAAAAAGAACGCGCCGACCTGCCCCGCCGCCGCGCAGAACTGGCAGAACTGGACGTCACACAGGCAGCTTTGCTCGCCCGGTTGGGTCGCCCCGGCATCAGTCTCGACGCAGTAGCGCTGCGCCCGGACACATATTCCCGGCTGAAAAACCTGATCGAGG
>SKWJ01000522.1 GCA_007128995.1 Paracoccaceae bacterium | reverse complement strand
CTCATCCAGATCCCGGTGCTTCTGACGCAGCACCTCCAGCTTGACGCGCAAGACATCTTCATGGCTCAGTTCCTGAGGAGAGTTCATCGATGCGATTCTGGTCTGATTTCAATTAAGCTGATCCTAGCGCTATTTATCAGAATGCAAAAGCTCTTGATCACACAGGCTCTCGCAGAGGAGATCCGGCAGAGCGAGCGCGACGCAACGGGCTTCGACATGCTGCAACCGTGCGCCTGCGCAGTCTCAACCAAAGCCGGGTCTGATCCCTGAGAAAACCGCACGCCTTCTGCCAGAAAACTCTGTGCGGCCTTGACCTTGGCATAGTGGCGCGGGCATGTAGAAACTCAGGCATCATTGGCCCGGATGAACATATGCTTCTGCTGATCGATAACTATGACAGTTTCACCTACAATCTTGTCCATTATCTGGGCGAGTTGGGCGCGGACGTGCATGTCTACCGAAATGACGCGCTGGATGTGCAACAAGTCATGGCGCTGCGTCCGTCAGGGATCGTACTGTCGCCCGGACCGTGCGACCCGGATCAGGCAGGGATATGTCTGCCGCTCACACTGGCCGCAGCAGAGGCGCGGGTTCCACTTCTGGGGGTCTGCCTGGGTCATCAGACGATCGGACAGGCATTCGGTGGACGCGTGGTGCGCGCGCCGGAAATCGTGCATGGCAAGCTCGGCACGATGCATCACGCCGGTGCTGGCGTCTTCAGGGGGTTGCCCTCACCCTTGATGGCCACTCGGTATCATTCTCTGGTCGTTGCGCGCGACAGTTTGCCCGAATGCCTTGAGATCACAAGCTGGCTGGAGGATGGCCTGATCATGGGGCTACGCCATCGCGACTTGCCGATCGAGGGCGTGCAGTTCCACCCTGAGAGTATCCGCTCTGAGCATGGCCATGCCTTGCTGCAAAACTTTCTGGATCAGACGGCTGTGAGCGCGTGATGGATGATCTCAAACCCTTCATCGGCATAGCCGCCACCCGCCCGCTGACCCGCGCCGAAGCCGAGAAGGCATTCGATCTGCTGTTTGAAGGCCAAGCCACGCCTGCGCAGACTGGCGGGTTCCTGATGGCATTGCGGACAAGGGGAGAAGTGGTTGACGAATATGCCGCTGCGGCAACTGTCATGCGCTCAAAATGTGTGAAGGTGCGCGCGCCGGAGGGCGCCATGGATATTGTCGGCACCGGCGGCGATGGCAAAGGCACGCTGAATATCTCGACGGCAACTGCTTTCGTTGTGGCAGGCGCAGGTGTCTGTGTCGCCAAGCATGGCAACCGGAACCTCTCGTCCAAGTCGGGCGCAGCGGATGCGCTGGGGGCCATGGGGATAGATGTGATGGTCGGGCCCGTGATCGTGGAACAGGCCCTTACCCAAGCCGGGATCGGCTTCATGATGGCCCCGATGCATCATCCGGCCATGCGGCATGTCGGGCCTGCGCGAATGGAACTTGGGACCCGCACGATCTTCAACATCCTTGGCCCGTTGACCAATCCGGCGGCTGTGAAGTTTCAGCTGACCGGGGCGTTTTCCAAAGACTTGCTGCGTCCCATGGCCGAAACATTGCAGACGCTGGGGACAATCCGTGCCTGGCTCGTGCATGGGGGCGACGGAACGGACGAGTTGTCCATCGCCGCCCCGTCAGATGTTGTCGCCCTGGAAAACGGTACCTTGAGGAGTTTTCGCCTGCATCCAGATGATGCCGGGCTTCCGCTGCATCCGTTCGAGGAGCTTCTGGGCGGCGCCCCCGGAGAGAATGCCGCCGAATTGCGGGCGCTGCTGGATGGCGCCGGGCGTCCTGCCTACCGCGATGCGGTCTTGCTGAATGCCGCTGCCGCCTTGCTTGTCGCCGGGCATGCCACCTCGCTTGGCGATGGGGTGGATCAGGCGCGCGCAAGTCTTGCATCCGGGGCGGCCAAAGGTGCCGCAGAAACGCTTGCCCGCATAAGCCCTGTAAAAGCCATATAAGAGGAAAAGTCTGCGCATGGCGACCATACTCGACAAGATAAAGGCCTATAAGCTTGAAGAGGTCGCCGCCCGCAAGACGCAGCGATCCCTGAGCGAGGTTGAAACTGCCGCACAGGCGGCCCCTGCCCCGCGCGGCTTTGCTTCAGCGCTGCACAACGCGCAGACAACCGGGTATGGCCTGATCGCAGAGATCAAGAAAGCGAGCCCTTCCAAGGGGTTGATACGCCCAGACTTCGATCCACCAGCGCTTGCGCGTGCCTATGAAACTGGCGGCGCGACGTGTCTCAGCGTTCTGACCGATACACCGAGTTTTCAGGGCGCAGACAGATACCTGACCGAGGCCCGCACAGCAACGAACCTGCCTGCCTTGCGCAAGGATTTCATGTATGACCCCTATCAGGTCGCCGAAGCGCGCGCGCTTCACGCAGACTGCATCCTGATCATCATGGCCTCCGTCTCGGACGTGCAGGCACAGGAGTTGGAGGCAACTGCCTTCGATTGGGGCATGGATGTTCTGGTCGAGGTCCATGACGAGGCTGAGTTGGAGCGGGCGCTGGCGCTGACATCGCCGCTGCTTGGGGTAAACAACAGAAACCTGAAGACATTCGACGTGACGCTCGACACCACACGCCGACTGTCGCGGTTGGTGCCGGATGGAAAACTCTTGATTGCAGAAAGCGGGATCTACACCAGCGCAGATCTGGATGCGCTCGCAAAATTTGGTGCGCGCAGCTTTCTGATCGGCGAAAGCCTGATGCGACAGGCAGATGTGGCGCAGGCGACACGCATGCTTCTTTCAGGGGCGCTTCCACTAGACAGGGTGTGACATGGACAAACTCACGCATTTCGACGCCGATGGCCATGCGCATATGGTTGATGTCTCGGACAAAGCGCATAGCGCACGGGTTGCAATCGCGCAAAGCGCGGTCCAGATGCGACCCGAGACCCTTGCGCTGGTTACCGAGGGGCGCGCGAAGAAGGGCGATGTCTTGGGCGTCGCACGACTTGCTGGAATCATGGGGGCCAAACGCTGTGCCGATCTCATTCCCCTCTGCCATCCGCTGCCGATTACCAAGGTCAGCGTGGCTCTGACCCCCGATCCGGACTTGCCGGGTATCCGGATCGAAGCGGAAGTGCGCACCACTGGGCAGACTGGCGTCGAGATGGAAGCGCTTACTGCGGCTTCTGTTGCAGCCCTGACCGTGTATGACATGCTCAAGGCCGCCGAAAAATCGATGACCATCCTTGCAACACGCGTGGTGCTAAAGGATGGGGGCAAATCCGGCCGCTACGAGGCCGCGCCATGATCACAGTCGAAGATGCACTCGCGCAGGTGATCGCTCTTGCGCACCCTCTGCCGACAGAGATGGTCAGCCTGTCGAACGCTGCGGGTCGGGTGCTGCGCGCACCAGTCAGCGCGACCCGCGATCAGCCGCCCTTCCGGTCAGCAGCCATGGACGGCTACGCAGTCGCAGACCCGGTAAGACAGGGGGCAAAATTGCGCGTGGTAGGTCAGGCCGCAGCCGGGCATGCCTTTCTCGGCAAACTCAACCCGGACGAAGCCATCCGCATTTTTACCGGCGCGCCTGTCCCTGAAGGCGCGACCCGGATCATAATGCAGGAAGATATTCAGGTCGATGCAGACCATATTCTGCTGAGTGAGACGCCACAGGCAGCACGCCATATCCGCGAACAGGGCATCGACTTCACCCTTGGCGACCAGATCAGCGCACCGCGCCGGTTGCGCCCGGTAGATCTGGCATTGCTTGCTGCGATGAACTGTCCCGAAATTACAGCGACCAAGATCCCCGACGTTGCCATCATCGCAACTGGAGATGAACTGGTCATGCCCGGTGAGACCCCCCGCGCCGACCAGATCATCGCGTCGAACGCCTTCACAGTTAAGGCGCTTGCAGAGATGGAGGGCGCGTCGGCGCGGATCCTGCCGATAGCACGCGACACCGAAGCGTCCCTGCGCAGCGTCTTCGAACTCGCACAGGATGCAGATCTGATCGTGACGATCGGCGGCGCTTCGGTGGGCGATCACGATCTGGTCGCCAAAGTGGCGCTGGCGCAGAATGCAACCCTTGCCTTTCATAAGGTTGCCTTGCGTCCGGGCAAACCGCTCATGGCCGGGCGGCTTGGCTACTCTCTCCTTTTGGGGCTTCCCGGTAATCCGGTTTCTTCAATAATTTGCGCGCATCTCTTCATGCGCCCAGCGTTGCGTGCAATGCAGGGACTGGGTGGTTTCCCCCTGCCCAGCGCAACAGCAACACTCGCAGCAGATCTTCCGGCCAATGGCAATCGGACGCATTACATGCGCGCCACGCTCGCCCCCGGCCCGACGATCACGGCACTGGACGATCAGGACTCTTCGCTCCTGACGGTTCTGTGCGACGCCGATGCGCTGCTGGTGCGCCCTGCCAATGACGCAGCCCGCAAAGCGGGTGAACAAATGCGGTATATCGCGCTCTGATACACTTGACAAAAATCGAGAACATACTTAGAACATTAGGCGGTGAAGGTTTGGTTTCCTTTCGCGCATGAGGCATGAAATGCTCACACATAAACAGATTCAATTGCTGAAACTCATTCATACCCGGATGGAAGCCGAAGGGGTCGCGCCATCTTTTGAGGAAATGAAAGATGCACTTGATCTGAGGTCGAAATCCGGCATCCACCGCCTGATCACGGCACTTGAAGAGCGCGGTTTCATCCGGCGGTTGGCGCATCGCGCACGCGCAATTGAAGTGTTGAAACTGCCAGAGTCCCTGACTGCAGGTGACGGGGGCAAGGACACTGTGGTTACACTGGGCACGGACAGAAAGCCCAACACCCCAGCCCGAAGTGAGATTGCACCCGGCAGCGTTCAGGCCTTGCAGATCATGGGCCGGATTGCTGCAGGTACACCGATTGAGGCGCTCAATCAGGCCGTTGGCGATATCGTGGTGCCCGGCAGTATGGTAGATGGCCGCTCGTCCTTCTACGCGCTCGAGGTGCAAGGCGACTCGATGATCGAACTCGGAATCAATGACGGCGATATTGTTGTGATACGGGAACAGGACACCGCCGATGATGGTGACATCGTTGTTGCGCTTATCGAAGGTCATGAAGCGACGCTAAAACGGTTTCACCGGCGCAACGGGAAAATTGCGCTTGAAGCAGCAAATCCGGCTTACGAGACGCGGTATCTGAAAGATGATCAGGTCGCGGTCCAAGGACGCATGGTCGGGCTGATCCGCAGCTATTGACATAACAGGCCTGATGATGACTTTCTGGGACGCGCGGAATGGTTGGACACACCAGATGCCGCAGACGCTCGGTTGCTCGTGACTGTAAGACCCGAGACGCTCGATCAGCCGCATTTCGCTTTTGGCAAATGACTTCGTGTCAGACTCGGATCAGCCTGCCTGCCACTTGACCTTTCTGCACGAACTCTGCACCGATGAGGGGAATGCGAGAAAGGATCCGTCATGACCGATTTTACAGCCACCCGCGCGATGTTCGATCTGCCCGACGGGGTAATCTATCTCGACGGAAATTCGCTGGGTCCCCTGCCACGCGGGGTAGCTGATCGTGTTGCCCGGACCATTGCCGACGAATGGGGCAAGATGCTTATCACAGGCTGGAATGATGCCGGCTGGATGGATCTGCCCGCCCGTGTCGGGGATCGTGTCGGCCGGCTGATCGGCGCGGCACCAGGCACTGTTACGATGGGGGACACGCTCTCGATCAAGGTTTATCAGGCACTCGCCTCAGCGCTGGAATTGCGACCAGAGCGCCGGGTGATCTTGTCTGACACCGGCAATTTCCCGTCAGATCTGTATATTGCCGACGGTCTGTGCCGCACCCTTGGTCGCGGTCATACGCTGCGGACTGCCCCCCCCGAAGACGTCGCAAAGGCCCTTGATGACAGCGTGGCTGTACTGATGCTGACAGAGGTCGATTACCGCACAGGGCGCAAGCATGACATGGCCAGGCTGATCGCACAGGCGCATGACATGGGCGCACTTGTGGTCTGGGATCTTGCACATTCGGCCGGGGCAATTCCTGTCGATGTAACGACCGCGAAGGCGGACTTTGCCGTTGGGTGCAGCTACAAGTATCTCAATTCCGGACCCGGCGGCCCTGCCTTCATCTATGTCGCCCCGCATCTTGCAGAGGACGCGCGGCCTGCTCTTTCAGGCTGGCTTGGCCATGAATCCCCGTTTGCCTTTGAACCCGATTACCGCCCTGCCGAAGGTGTTGCGCGCATGCGGGTTGGAACGCCGGCGATCTTGCAGCTTGCAGCGCTAGATGCCGCGCTGGATGTCTGGGACAAGGTGACATTGGAAGATGTTCGCCAGCGGTCGCTGGAGCTACAGCAGAAGTTCCTTGAAAGCGTCGAAGCTGGCTGCCCAGAACTGACCCTCGCTTCGCCCCGCGATCCCGCGATGCGCGGGTCCCAGATCAGTTTCCGTCATCCAAACGGATATGCGATCATTCAGGCCCTGATCGCCAGAGGTGTGATCGGCGATTTTCGCGCCCCGGACATCCTCCGCTTCGGCATTACACCGCTCTATCTGTCGGACCAAGACATTGAGCGGGCGGCCATTCTGCTGACCGAGGTGATGACACAGCGCAGCTGGGACAAGCCCGAATACCACCGCCGCGCAAAAGTGACCTGAAACGCAAGTCGGGCCTGCAGCAGTTACCAATTCTCAACCAGAATCAGGCTTGATCGCTTTTGCCGGGACGCTGTTGCACCGGTCACGACGCAGGAGCGATCATGTCAGACACACAGCGCAAGCTGTCGCATCATGTCAAACTTGGGCTGGCGGCGTTTTTCGTTGGCACGGGGCTTGCCGCGGCGTCTCAGGCCCGCGCAGCAAACCAGGCCGAGCTGTGCGCGCGCGCAGCACACATAGCAGCAGACCGCCACGGCGTGCCCTTTCGGGTGCTGAACACAATCGCATTGGTCGAGACGGGACGCAAGGCGAAGGGCCAGATGCAGGCCTGGCCCTGGGCGCTGCATGCAGCGGGGCGCGGCCACTGGTTCGACTCGCGCGACGCGCTGCTTGCCTATGCACAAGAAAGCTTGCGCGCAGGTATACGAAACATGGACCTGGGCTGCTTCCAGATCAACTATCATTGGCATGCGCATCATTTTACCTCGCTCGAGGATATGATCGATCCTTTGCGCAACGCAGATTACGCTGCTCGGCTTCTGGCTGGCCACAAGGCACGGCTTGGCAGTTGGGAAAAGGCGGCAGGCGCCTATCACTCGGCCACCCCCCAACTCGCTGAACGCTACATGACCCGATTTCACCAGATGCAGCAATTTGCCGCTTCTGGCAGGGCGTTTATATTGACCGAAGATATCAGGGAAAACCGCTTTGCGCTGCTTGTGCCCTCTGGCGCCGGGCAGTTGGGCTCGCTGGTCGGATTTGAAGGGCGCGCAACCGGCCCGCGCCTGATAGATACAGGACCGGCCCAACCATGAGCAGGCTTGGCCTTCAGGACCTGTTCAAACCCACGATCCTGCTCGCGCTCGCGCTCATGGCGGTCATCGTGATGATGATCCTGCCGATCCCGGCCTGGATGCTTGATCTTGGTCTCGCGGCATCTTTCGCGCTGGCTATTCTCATGTTCACTGTCACGCTCTTCATCCAGCGACCTCTCGATTTCTCGATCTTCCCGACAGTCTTGCTCGCATCGCTGATGCTGCGCCTGTCTCTCAATGTATCCTCGACGAAGCTGATCATCGGTGAGGGGCATACTGGCACACATGCGGCAGGCGGGGTCATTCAGGGCTTCGCGAGCTTCATCATGAGTGGCTCGGTCTTCCTTGGGGTCGTAATATTCCTTGTCTTGCTGATCGTGAATTTCGTCGTGATCACCAAAGGCGCGGGCCGCATGGCAGAGGTTGGCGCGCGCTTTGCTCTGGACGGAATGCCCGGCAAGCAACTCGCCATTGACAGCGACATGTCGGCCGGAGCCATCGACCATCAGGAGGCGAAACGCCGCCGCGAGACGGAGCAGGCAGAAACGAATTTCTATGGCTCGCTCGACGGGGCGTCGAAATTCGTCAAGGGCGATGCGATTGCGGGGCTGCTGATCACGCTGCTGAATATTGTCATGGGGCTGATCAATGGCACCATGATGCACGGGATGAGCCTTGCCGCCGCGTTTGAAACCTACGCGATCCTGACCGTCGGGGATGGGTTGGTCAGCCAGATCCCGGCGGTGATCATTTCCATTGCCGCCGCGCTTCTGCTGGCACGCGGGGGGGCGAATGGGGCCACAGATACCCAGCTTTTTGAACAACTTGGCCGTTATCCGGCCTCCATTGCCACGGTCGGCTTCCTGATGGCCCTGTTTGCGTTTGTTCCCGGCCTTCCCTTTGTGCCCTTCGTGATCGGTGCGGCTGTGCTGTTGGGATTTGCATGGCTGTCGCAGGCATCGCAGCGCAACGCTGCCCTGGCTGCAGCCGAGGTACCGGAAACACTGGCCGAGCCGTCGCCGCGCGGTTTGGGCGATGTGCTTGATCTCGATGAGATTCACGTCCAGTTCGCACCCGACCTGGTCCCGATGGTGCTGGACCGTGCGGTTGGGCTCGATGGCCGCATCTCCAATATCCGCGCCCATGTTGCGCGTGAATTCGGCCTGATCCTGCCCGAGATTCGTCTGACGGACGAGGTGAACCTGCCCGAAGGAACCTATGCGATCCTGATCCATGGGGTTGAGCAAGCACGCGACAGATTGCGCCCCAACAAGTTCCTTGCCCTGATCCAGGACGCTGCCACTTCCGAACTTTCTGGCGAGGATGTCCGCGAACCGGTCTATCAGGCCCCCGCCCGATGGATCGATGCAGACAAACACGAAACCGCAAGCCTTGACGGAACAACCGTTGTCAGCCCGGTCGAGGTGCTTGCCACCCATCTTCT
>SKWJ01000532.1 GCA_007128995.1 Paracoccaceae bacterium | reverse complement strand
TCCCGATGGGCAGGCGCGGCTTATCCTTCCAGGTGGCGCGCGTGGACCTGCATTTTTAGCCTATGGCAATTATGATGTCCTGAAGGAATACAATATCTCGGATGCCTATGTGCTGGCGCTGGGCCATCTGTCTGACAGGCTGGCCGGGGGTGGGCCTTTGCGCACTGACTGGCCGCGCCAGGACAGGGCTTTGACACGCGCAGAGCGGATTGAGGTGCAACGCAGGCTGAATGCACTCGGCCATGATACGGGCGGGATCGATGGGCGTCATGGCCCGGCGACCGTTGCAGCCGTGCAGGCTTGGCAGCGCGCCAATGGCATGCCTCCGGATGGCTATATCAATGCCGATCTCCTGAGGGTGTTGCTGCGCTGATCCTGATCGGCATGGAAGCGCAAATTTGCGTGTACTGACCGACGCCGGTCCTGCAACGCTGGCTTGGGGCTAAGGGAGCGGCGCAAGGTTTTAACAAACACACGGATATCGTGACGGGGTTGTTGCAACGTGACGGAAACAGCGTCACCACTGACGCTCATTGCCGGGATACAGCTCTTTGCGTCAATGTTTGCGCTATATTGACGCAGACCCAGGCATAAATCCATTGTCTTGCGAAAGGCTGCGGATTACCCCTCGGACAAACCCCAAGCCGACAGGAGCCGTCCATGCGTGCAACCCGTATTGTTCAAAAAATTCTTGCAAATTATGAAGGTGATACACCCGGTGTCAAAGCCAACCTCTGCCGTATGCTTATGCAGGGCAAGCTGGGCGGGACCGGAAAGATGATCATTCTGCCTGTGGACCAGGGATTCGAGCATGGCCCGGCGCGGACCTTCGCCCCAAATCCCGCAGCCTATGACCCGCATTACCACTATCAGCTTGCCATCGATGCCGGGTTGAGCGCCTATGCTGCACCATTGGGCATGATCGAGGCAGGAGCAGACACTTATGCCGGACAGATCCCGACAATCCTGAAGGTGAACTCGGCCAATTCGCTGATGTCGGACACAGCGGGCAAGAATCAGGCCGTGACATCCTCGGTCGATGATGCGTTGCGGCTGGGCTGCTCTGCGATTGGCTTCACCATCTACCCCGGAAGCGACTGCGCACTCGACATGTTCGAAGAGATTTCGGAAATGCGCAAGGAAGCGGCTGCCAAGGGCGTTGCGACAGTGATCTGGTCTTATCCGCGCGGTGAGGCGATCACAAAGGACGGAGAGACCGCCATTGATGTGGCCGCCTATTCAGCCCAGATTGCGGCTTTGCTCGGGGCGCATATCATCAAGATCAAGTTATCGACAGATCATCTGATGCTGCCAGAAGCCAAGAAAGTCTATGAAGATCAGAAAATCGATATCGCAACCCAGGCAGCGCGCGTGAAAAACTGCATGGACTCCAGCTTCAACGGGCGCCGCATTGTCGTGTTCTCGGGGGGAGCGAAGAAAGGCGCTGATTCGGTTTATGATGACGCACGCGCCATTCGGGATGGCGGTGGCAATGGATCGATCATCGGGCGCAACAGTTTTCAGCGCAGCCGTGAAGAGGCGCTTGCGATGCTCTCCAAGCTGGTTGACATCTACAAAGGCAAAGCCTGACCAGCAGATAAGCGAACTGTGGGCGCAGTGCACTTAGCCCTGCGTCCAACTTCCCATGATCCCCGCTCAGCAGCTTTGGGGACATCCGCGCTTTGATCACATCTGATTTGTGGACCTTGCGGCCAGAACGATTTCACCATATCTGTAATGTTATGATATCACATAACAGGAGTCGCCCATGTCCTCTGCGGATACGCGCTTGCCCGTCACTGTACTCTCGGGGTTTCTGGGCGCCGGAAAAACCACCCTTCTGAACCATGTGCTGAACAATCGTGAAGGGCGACGGGTCGCGGTGATCGTCAATGACATGTCCGAGGTCAACATTGATGCCGACCTCATCGCTGCCGGAGTTGACTTCAAACGCGGCGAAGAAAAGCTGGTCGAGATGTCAAATGGCTGCATCTGCTGCACGCTGCGCGATGATCTGCTGGCAGAAGTGCGCCGTCTCGCATCCGAAGGACGGTTTGACTACCTTCTCATTGAATCAACCGGGATTTCGGAGCCGCTTCCAGTCGCGGCGACATTCGAGTTTCGCGACGAGGCGGGGGACAGCCTGATGGATGTCGCACGGCTGGATACGATGGTCACAGTGGTTGACGCAGTCAATCTGCTCAATGATTTTTCCAGCCATGACTTTTTGTCAGATCGCGGTGAAACGCTGGGTGACGAAGATGAGCGGTCGCTGGTCACGCTGCTGACAGAGCAGATCGAATTCGCCGATGTCATCGTGCTGAACAAGGTGTCTGATGCAGGACCAGAGCGCGTCGATGCCGCGCGCAAGATCATCAAGGCGCTGAACCCGGACGCACGTCTGATTGAAACTGACCAGTCACATGTGGATGCTGACGAGATTTTCGATACTGGCCTGTTCGATTTCGAGACTGCACATGAGCATCCATTCTGGGCGAAGGAACTTTACGGCTTTGCCGATCATGTTCCTGAGACTGAAGAATATGGTGTCTCCAGCTTTGTGTACCGGGCACGTCGTCCCTTTCATCCCGCAAAAGTACATGCCTTTCTGAATGGTCCGTTGCCGGGTGTGATACGGGCGAAAGGGCATTTCTGGATCGCCACGCGGCCCAATTGGGTGGCGGAGTTTTCGCTTGCGGGTGCCATTTCGAGCGTCGCCCCACTTGGCGGCTGGTGGGCGGCTGTCCCGCGCAAACGTTGGCCAGATCATCCCGAAGCGCTTGCGAAAATGCGTGAGAACTGGGTGGACCCCTGGGGCGATCGACGTCAGGAACTGGTCTTTATCGGGGCAGGAATGGACAAGGCGGCCTTGAGTGCAGCTTTGGACGCGTGTCTTATGAGCACCGAGAGTTTTGTGCCAGACACATGGGCCGATTTGGCGGATCCATTTCCGCGATGGGGCCAGCGGCAGGCGGCATGAACCATGGCGCGCAATGTAAAGACGACATTGCGGCGGCGACATGCGCCAATGGCGCAATTTGATCGTTTGCCCGAGGCGCTGCGTCAATGGCTGGCGCAGGCTGCCTTGCCTTGGAGCCCGCAGTCCGTTTTGCACCACTGGCAGACGGCGCTGCGAAAAACGCGCGGAAATCACACCGATGCCTTGGCGCGTCTTTCGCAACTAGAGGCACGGATGCTTGCGCGCGATGCTGCACGCATCTGGGGCGAGAACCATCCGGCCGCACAGATCGAACGTTAAGTTTCCGGACAGGGTGCGCATTGTTTTAGCATCTCAGACGCTTTCAAGGTACAGATCCAGAACCTGCTGTTCCGACAGATCTGGAAGCAATGCCATTTCCTGACGCTTGGTGCGGACCATATTGTCAATCAAGACCGGTTCGAAAATTCGTGACAGTTGTTCAGAGCGGGCGAAGCGATCCACGGCTTCGGCCCATGTCTCTGGAATCTGGGGTAAATCTTGCGCATAGGCATTTCCGGTAATCGGTGCCGGCGGTACGATTTCGTCCTCGATTCCGATAAGCATCGCGCCAAGGACCGCTGCCATCAGCAGATAGGGGTTCACATCGCCCCCGGCGGTCCGGTGTTCAAGCCGCCGCGCCCTTGGCGGGCCGACCGGCACGCGTACCGAGGCTGTGCGATTCTCGTAAGCCCATGCCACGCCCGTGGGTGCATGTGCGTGTGGCACCAGGCGATCGTAGCTATTGGCATGAGGTGCAAGAATCAGCGCCTGATCAGGCATCAACGCAAGGACACCGCCAATCGCATGGTGCAACATCCGACTGCCCTCAGCTCCGCCATCATCGAACAGGTTTCGCCCCTGGTCATCAATCAGCGACGCATGCAGATGCATCCCGCTTCCTGACGCCGCCGGGTAAGGTTTGGCCATGAAGCTGGCTGCCATTCCATGTGCTCGTGCCAGCCGGCGCACGAGGATCTTGAACAGCCAGGTGTCATCGGCCATCTTCAGCGGATCATCGCCATGATGAAGGTTGATCTCGAACTGTCCCGGTCCGGCTTCTGATGTTGCCGTGTCGGCATCTATGCCCATCGCAGCGCAGCCCGCATAGAGCGCATCGAAAAACGCGTTAAATTCATCAAGCATGCGCATGGACAGCGTTGCTGGCCCAAGCGCGCGCCGCCCCGAGGCAGGGCTTGCCGGTGGCTGAAATACTTCGCCGCTATCATCGATGAGATAGAATTCCAGTTCGGTTGCCGTGACCGCCCTTAGGCAGCGCGCCCCAAGGCGGGCCTTGATGCGTGCCAGAGCATGGCGTGGATCGCCCTCGAACGCGCGACCATCGGCATGATACATCCACATCGGCAAAAGGCCCGCTTCCGACCCGATCCAGGGCATTGGCATCAGCCCCCGTTCGGTCGGGCGCAAAAAGCCATCAGCGTCTCCGGTCTTGAACAAGAACGGGCTATCAGCGATGTCATTGCCCCAGATATCGAGGTTCAAAGCCGAGAGCGGCATTTTTGCGTCGCCTTGCATCAGCTTGTCGAACTGCGCCGCTGGTACGCGTTTCGCACGAGCCTGACCGTTGAGGTCGGCCACCGCTATGCGGATATTGTTCAGCAAGCGCGGATCACAGAGCATCGGTCACCGAATATATTGCGGCCGAAAACGGAACCGTCGGCGCCGTTCACTTGGCAAATGGCGGTTCAGGCGAATATTCATCAAGCCGAACATTCCGATGATCGCCAGTGTCAGACAAACAAAATACCCCGCCACGAGCGGATAGGCCAGAAACGGGTTGAAGGTCTGATCCACGAAATATCGCGCATAATAGAACGCTTCGCCAGATTGCTGACGCGCTGGAAAGGCCGACAGGAATACAAGCGTGGTCGAATGGGTCAGGAAGATCGCCTCATTCGTGTAGCTGGGCCAGGCCAGTCGCAGCATAGAGGGAAAGACCACCCGACGAAACTTGGTGAAGCCTGACAAACCATAGGCATCTGCCGCTTCCAGATCCCCTTTCGGGATCGAGCGCAGGGCACCATGGAACAGTTCCGCAGAATAGGCGGTCGTGTTCAGCACCAGCACGATCAGCCCGCCCACTTGCGCGGTGGTTAGGGCCGATGTGTCAACTGTCAGCGTTACAAAGCCAAGTGGAATGTCGACCCCCGATCGGGGCAGCAGCACGAAGGCCGAATAGAAGAAAAAGAACTGGATGAAGAGTGGTGACCCACGAAAGACAAAGATGAAGGCCCCGGCCGGTTTGCTGAAAAGGCGATTCTCGCTGAATTTTGCAACCGCCACCCCGACCGCCAGTCCAAACCCGATGGCAATGGCAAGCGCCGCAAAATAGATGTTCCAGATCAGGCCGCTTGCAATCAGGAATATCTGGTCACAGAGCGTGATATCCAGCCCGCGCGGCAACAATCGCTCGCCATAGTCGCGCCCCAGTGCCCGCAGGATGTAGCCTTGGAAGCTTTCGGCACAGCTTCTCATGGGCGGGGGCCTTCATGAAATTCAGCCGGTCGGGCAGAGTGGGCCGGGATGGGCGGGGTCATGCTGCGGCCTTTCGCATACGTTCGCCCGCCGCCGTGGCCTGACCGCGCGACAGCCTTGTGTTCAGCGCCCCGAAGGCACGTTCAGATGCCCATGTCAGGAACAGATAGAAGACCAGAAGCGCCAGAAAGTACCACATGCGCCAGTCGGGATGTGGATAGGCAAACAGCGAGGTTTTCTGCCCGCCCAATTCACGCGCCCAATAGACAATATCCTGTATCCCCAGCAAAAACAGAAGCGGTGTCGCCTTGATCAGGATCTGCCAGATATTCGACAGGCCCGGCAGCGCAAAGACCCACATCTGCGGGAGCACCACGCGGCGGAATGCCTGGCGGCGGGTCATTCCGTAGGCCTCGGCCGTCTCGATCTGTGCCTTCGGCACGGCTTGCATGGCACCATGCAAGGTATTTGCGGCAAAGGCGCCAAACACCAGTGCAAAGGCCACAACCGCCATTGCGAAAGCGTAGATATCGCGCACCCATGCCGGTGCATTCGCGCCCGGCACCTTGGCTTCACGGCAGACGATGAAGTCATTGCCCTGTCGGATCGGCTGATCCCAGTCGGGGCAGTTGATCTGATGCATCACCCATTCGATCCCCTGTCCAAGAGCGATTGGCACGAAGAGAAAGAACACGATATCGGGCACGCCGCGCACAATGTTCACATAGCCCTTGCCCAGCCAGTTGATGGGCCAGATCTGCGACCGCAGCGCCAAGGCCCCCATAAGCCCCACTCCCAGCGCGACCGGCGCCGTGATTGCCAACAGCACCAGCACCACGCCGAAGGCGCGGTAGAACTGCAGATGGGTCGCGTTAGTCAGATAACAGGCGAACCATTGCCAGTTCGGCAGAATTGACGGGTCTGTACAGAAGCTGAACATGGGACAAATGTGCCTGGCGGGTCAGGGACCTGCCAGGCGTTCAAAGATCAGAACTTCGGATGGTCCGGACCGAACCAGCGTTCGATCATTTCATTGAGCGAGCCATCTGCTTTCATCTCGTCTATGACGGCGTTGAAGGTCTCGCGCAAGGCATCGTCGGACTGGCGCAGGCCGATGCCGATGCCGCCGCCAAGGATCACATCATCACCGAGAAATACCAGTTCGCCCCCTGAATCGCCCACATAGGGGGCAAGGAATGCCTTGTCTGCCAGCACGGCATCGGCCTCGCCATTGCGCAGCGCCGAGATGGTTTCATCCGGGGTTGGGAATTCCAGCAGATCCGCATCCCCTTCCGCCACAAAACCTGCCTGGATTGTATTGGACTGTGCCGCGATGACGCCCGAGTCGCGCACGCTTTCATCTGTGCCAGGCAGTGCAATATAGGCCGAAGGCTCAGGCAGCAGATAGTTCTGGGTGAAGCTGATGACTTCCATCCGTGCCTCGGTAATGCTCATCCCGGCCATGATGGTATCGTAGTTTCCAGAAACCAGATTGGGAATGATAGTGTCCCAGTCATTGATGACCCATTCACAGGTCAGTTCTGCGCGGCGGCAGAGTTCATCGCCAAGTTCGCGTTCATAGCCATCCAGTTCGCCAGTCGCGTCATTGATAAAGTTATACGGAGGATAGGCACCCTCTGACCCCATCCGCACCACATCCTGCGCCAGTGCGCCCGATGCTGTGAATGCCAGCGCAAAAGCCGCGAGCGTTGTCTTTTTCATTCCGATCTCCCTCGGTTCTTGGTTGTGATTTTTGCCTCAGTCAGCCAGAGAATGGCTGAGGAATTGCTTGAGCCGTGCAGTCTGCGGTGTCTTGAACAAAGAGGCCGGTGGCCCCTGTTCCTCTATCCGTCCATCATGCAGGAATACCACATTGGCGGCCACATCTGCCGCCAGACGCATATCATGGGTCACGATCAGCATAGTGCGTCCCTCTTGCGCCAAGGCCTTGATAACCCGGATCACTTCCTGTTCCAGTTCCGGGTCAAGTGCGGAGGTGGGTTCATCAAACAGCAGGGCCTCGGGTTCCATGCACAAGGCTCTTGCGATAGCCGCGCGTTGCTGTTGTCCGCCTGACATCTGCGCGGGATAGACATCTGCTTTCGCACCGATGCCGACTTTGTCCAGCAGGCTGCGCGCGCGCGCCTCGACCTCGGCGCGGTCCTGTCGCAGAACATGCACCGGCGCTTCCATCACGTTTTGCAGCACGGTCATATGTGACCACAGATTGAAGCTCTGGAACACCATCGACAGGTTGGTGCGGATCCGGGTGACCTGCGCTCGGTCGGCGGGCTGTCGGTTACTGCCGCTGCCTTTCCAGCGCACAGGCTCGCCTTTGAACAGAATGTCGCCCTGCTGGCTGTCTTCAAGAAGGTTGCAGCAGCGCAGCAATGTCGACTTTCCCGAACCTGAAGATCCGATCAGCGCGATCACATCGCCCATCTGCGCATTGATACTGACACCCTTGAGCACGTCAAGCGTGCCATAGGCCTTGTGCAAGTTGCGGATCTCGATGACAGGTGTCTGTGGCATGGGCTCGATGTGTTGGGATTTTGCCCATTAGCACGCACAAACCGGGTCTTGGCAAGCCTTCGTATGCATTTCGCGGGCGTTTCCGCAAGGGAAGCTTGTTGAATGCGCAGGCGCTGCGTGCCGGGCATGTGCTCTGCACTTCCTGCGCCTGCACCATGGCCTGAGCCATGTCGAGGTTAATCTCAAGGCCTTGCGCGCTGGCCTTGGCGTCTGTAGGGGAAGGCCAAACCCTGTGTCACGCGGAGGAGCAGCCATGGCGTCCTATCAATATGTCTACCACATGGATGGTGTGTCCAAAACCTATCCCGGCGGCAAGAAGTGCTTTGAGAATATCCGCCTGTCCTTCCTTCCAGGCGTGAAGATCGGGGTCGTCGGTGTGAACGGCGCGGGCAAATCGACATTGCTGCGCATAATGGCTGGCATCGACAAGGATTTCACCGGCGAGGCCTGGGCCGCAAAGGGGGCACGCGTGGGCTATCTGCCGCAGGAACCAGAGCTTGACCCCGCACTGGACGTGCGCGGCAATGTCATGCTGGGGGTGGCTGAAAAGCAGGCCAAGCTTGAACGCTACAACGAACTTGCGATAAACTATTCGGACGAAACGGCCGATGAGATGGCGACGCTCCAGGATGAGATCGATGCGCTCAACCTCTGGGATCTGGACAGCCAGATTGACGTTGCTATGGAAGCGCTTCGCTGCCCGCCCGATACTGCCTCGGTCGAAACCCTTTCAGGTGGTGAGAAACGCCGCGTCGCACTGTGCAAGCTGCTGCTGGAAGCGCCTGACATGTTGCTTCTGGACGAACCGACAAACCATCTCGATGCCGAAACCATCGCGTGGCTGCAAAGCCATCTGATCGACTACAAGCGCACGATTCTGATTGTCACGCATGACCGCTATTTTCTGGATGACAT
>SKWJ01000508.1 GCA_007128995.1 Paracoccaceae bacterium | reverse complement strand
TTTCACCCCAATATCCGCGCGACGATGCAGGAATTGCATCCGGGGCTGCAAGCGCGCGCGCAAAATTGCTGGCCATCTGTCCGGCGCGATGTGATGGCGGTGAATGATCTTTTGTCGCCCTTCCTTGGCGCCGGGTTCTATTACAAGACCTTCATGTGGCCGCGAACCTTCTGGGAGGGGCTTTACGAGCCACTGATCCGGCGCGCGGCCGGGCTGGGGCGCTTGCCGCAAACCCATCAGGACGCGCCGCATGAAGCAGCCTTTGCCTTTTGTGATCTGCTGGTGATCGGGTCCGGGCCGGCCGGTCTGATGGCAGCACTCCGTGCTGCTCGGGCAGGCGCTGAGGTGATCCTGTGCGAAGAAGACCGCCAGATGGGGGGGCGGCTGCTGTCTGATCCGGGCTGGATTGACGAGATGCCATATGCACACTGGGCAGCGGGTGTGCTGTCCGAGCTGGCAAGCCTACCCAATGTCCGGCTGATGGCCCGTACCAGCGTCTTCGGGGCCTATGATGGCGGCGTTTACGGCGCAGTTGAGCGGGTTGGTCTGCATATGGCCGCGCCCGGCCGCACGCCGCGCGAATGTTACTGGCGGATCACGACCCGCCGCGCGATCCTTGCAACCGGGGCATTGGAGCGCCCGATCGCGCATCCGGGCAATGACCGCCCCGGCATCATGCTGCTGAGCGCGGTTGCCAGCTACTGGCGGCGCTTCGCGGTCGATCCGGGGCGCGTGGTGATCTTCGGCAATAACGATCACGCGCTGCACATGGCACAGGGCCTTGCCGCCGAGGGAATGGAGATTCGCGCCTATATCGACCCGCGACCAGATCTGCAGGTCACCGCCCCTTTCGCGGTTCATTCCGGGGCCGAGGTGACGGGCACGCGCGGGCGACATGGTCTGCGCGAAGTGACGCTGCGGCAGGGGGCGCGCGAAACACGCATCTTGGCGGATACACTTGCCCTTTCGGGAGGCTGGAATCCGGCGCTTGCGCTGTGTTGCCACATGAATGGCCGTCCCGTCTGGGATGAGGGGATTGCCGCGTTCATTCCCCGTGCCGACATGGTTCCAGGGATGGGCGTTGCGGGTGCAGCGGCGGGGCGGTTTTCAACCCATGCGGCGCTGCACGGCGGGGCAGAGGCTGCAAAGCACGCGCTTGCCGATCTGGGCCTGATCCCCCCTGACAGCCCCCTGCCCCAAGCCGAAGATGCGCCCTATGTCATCAGACCGCTCTGGCAGGTGCAGGCACAGGGCCGTGCATGGCTGGACTTTGCCAATGATGTCACCACCAAGGATATCAGCCTTGCCGCGCGAGAAGGGTTCACATCTGTCGAGCACATGAAACGCTACACGACCCAAGGTATGGCCCCTGATCAGGGCAAATCCTCGAACATGGGCGCGCTGGCCGTTCTGGCCGATGCCACAGGCGGCACCATTCCCGGCACTGGAACGACCACCTTCCGCCCGCCTTTCGTACCGGTATCCATCGCGGCGCTCGGTGCGGGGGGCTATGCCAAGGGCTTCGCGCCCGAACGACTGACCACATCTGACCGTCAGACCCGCGCAATGGGCGCACCGATGATTGAAGCCGGGCTGTGGTATCGCCCCTCCTACTTTCCGAATTCCCGGGATCAAGACTGGCGCGATGCCTGCAACCGCGAAGTCCGGCATGTCCGCCACACGGTCGGAATCTGTGACGTCTCGACCCTCGGGAAGATCAATGTGCAGGGGCCGGATGCCGCGCGGTTTCTGGATTTCGTCTATACCAACACAATGTCCAGCCTGAAACCAGGCCGCGTGCGGTATGGGCTGATGCTGCGCGAGGATGGCCATGTCATGGATGACGGCACTTGCGCGCGGCTGGGCGATCAGCATTTCCTGATCACCACGACCACGGCTGCCGCAGGCGAGGTGATGCGCCATCTGGATTTCGTGCAACAGGCATTCTGCTCAGATTGGGCGGTTCGGCTGATCTCGGTCACGGAGGCCTGGGCGCAATTCGCCATTGCCGGCCCGCTGGCCGATGAAGTGTTGGGCCATGTCCTGGGCGATGTGCCTGATCTGCCCTTCATGGGCTGCATGCCGCTTGATCTGGGCGGGGTTGATGCGCGGTTGTTCCGCATCTCGTTCAGTGGCGAGCGCGGTTATGAACTGGCTGTGCCCGCGCGCTACGGGGCCGATCTGTATCGCCAGCTTGTCGCCCTGGCCGAAGGCTTGGGCGGTGGTGCTTACGGGATGGAGGCGCTCAATGTGTTGCGCATCGAGAAGGGGTTCATCACCCATGCCGAGATTGACGGGCGCGTGACGGCCTTCGATCTGGGGTTGCAAGGGATGATGTCCACAAAAAAAGACTTCATCGGCCGCGCAGCCAGCACGCGCGCAGGTCTGACAGGGCCTGCGCGTCTGCAACTTGTAGGCCTGCGCCCCAATGACCCGCAGGCTGAAATCACGGCTGGTGCGCATCTTTACCCCAGCGACAAACCCGCCAAGGCGGCGTATGGGCAGGGTCATGTGAAATCGGTATGCTATTCGCCAACCCTGCAAAGCTGGATCGGGTTGGCATTGGTGGAAAACGGACGCGCGCGCCATGGCGAAGTGTTGCGCCTTGACGACGGATTGCGCGGCAAAAAGGTCGATGTGGCCCTGTGCCCGCCTGTTTTTTTCGACCCGGATGGAGGGCGGATGCGTGATTAAGCTTAAGGAAACCACTGCATTTGGACAGGTACAGTTGCCTGTAACACTTGCCGGGTGCAGCTTGCGCGTGTTGCCGCCCGCGCGCATAACTGGAATTGCCCCCTTCCCCGGCCACGAAACAGAGCTGCGCGCTTTGCTGGGCGCGTTTCCAGCACCGGGCGAGGTGCTGATACATGACCCGTGGCGGCTGGTCTGGGCCGCACGCGATCTGGCCTTTGCTTTTGGTGAGTCTCTGCCGGACGGGGTGGCGGAACATGCGGCGTTGACTGACCAGTCTGACGGCTGGTGCGGGCTGGAACTGCAGGGCAAAGGCGCAGAGACCCTGCTTGGCCGCAGGCTTCCTGTCGATATCCGGAAACTGCCGCCTTGCGCGTCCGTGCGCAGCCTGATGGACCATATCCCGGTGCTTATCCTGCGGATGGAGGTTGCCACGTTCGAGATCTGGTCGTGGCGCTCAATGGCTGCGAGCCTTGTTCAGAAGTTCAGGACCTGAACATTGCCGGAAACCTGTCGTTGTGACGAAAATGGCCGGCCCCGCATGGGTTCCGGCCATTCCTGCATCACCCCACTGACCGGCCTTATTGCATCAGTTCGGTCCAGATCTGCGTGTGGATATCGTTGACCTCTTGCGGGCAGGCCACGCCCCAGCGCCCAGCGGCTGCCAGTTCTGCCGGCACGTTGATTTCCGGCGCATCGCGCATCACCTCGTCCATATAGGCGTCCGAGCCAGCGATCCCGTTGGAATAACGGGCGAAGTTCGAGATCAGCGCGGCATTTTCAGGCCGAAGAATGAAATTGATGAACTGCATCGCATTGTCGCGGTTGGGCGCATCGGCCAGCACTGCCGCATTGTCCATCCACAGCGGATAGCCGGTTTCCGGATAGCCATAGGCGAAGCTGTCATTTTGCAGCCGCACCCGCATCGAGGCGCCGTTCCAGTAGATCCCGGCAGCAAAATCGCCCGCGACATAGCTGTCCACTGCGCCGTAATCCAGCGCCAGCCAATGCGGCTTGGCGTCCATCAGCGTGTCACGTACCGCGCGCAGCACATCGCGGTCGGTCGTACAGCGGTCACCGCCGTGATAGTAGATCGCCATCGCCATCACATCGCTCATTTCCGGGATGACATTGATGCGCCCCTGCAATTCCGCTGGCGGGTCGATGATGACGCCGATCGTGTTGATATCACCGCCATAGACCGAGGTATCAACGATCACGCCAGTGGTGCCCCAGGCCCAAGGCACAGTATATTCGCGGCCCGGATCAAAGGGAACATCGACAAAGACCGGGTCGATATTGCCCCGATCCGTGACGATTTCAGGGTCCAGCGGCTGGAACAGCCCCTCGGATATCCAGGTCTGGATATACGTATCCGAAGGTACCACGATGTCAAAGCCGTGCCCGCCCTGCCGGATGCGCGCCAGCGCCGTGTCGTTGCTGTCAAAATCGGTGACGGTAACCGTGATGCCAGTCTCTTCGGTGAAACGCTCCAGCAGTTCGGGGCTGGTATAGTTGCCCCAGTTGTAGAGGTTCACCACGCCTTCCGCATGGGCAAGCGCGGTCGAGCCCGTCAGGGCCATGGCGGCCATTGCGAGTGTTCTTTTCATCTTTGATCTCCCCGAGGTTGTTTGGCCTTTGTATCCTGGCCGGGTTGGTTCATCGCCCGCGGGTGCGAGTGACGAGGAAGAAGGCTGTCACGATCAGCAGCGACAGCGCAAGAAACAGCGTGGCGATGGCGTTCATTTCCGGCGTCACAGTCCGGCGCAACTGGCCCAGCATATAGGTGGGCAGTGTATCCTGACCGGCGGATTTGACGAATTCGGTAATCACCACGGTATCAAGCGAGATGACGAAGCCCAGCATGAACCCTGCGACGATACCGGGCACCAGAAGCGGCAAGGTGATGTGCACGAAGGCCTGCACCGGGCTGGCATAAAGGTCTGCAGCGGCCGATTCCAGCGCCGCGTCCAGCGTTTCCAGCCGCGCCCGGATGGGCAGATAGGCGAACGGAATGCAGAAGGCCGTATGCGCCATCACCAGATAGCCCATGCCTGTATAGCCGGTCTGCACCTTGATCGCGGCGACAAAGATCAGAAGCGCGATGCCGGTCACGATTTCCGGAACCATCAGCGGCTGGTTGATCAATGCATAGATGATTGTCTGGCCCGGAAACCGCCCCCCGCGCGTGGTGCCCAATGCCGCAAGCGTGGCCAGCACGGTGGCGATGCTGGCCGCCGTTGCCGCCAGCCAGAGCGAGCGGATCGAGACATCACGCACCTGACGGTTCTGAAATGCGGCCTCATACCAGTGCAGCGAAAACCCCTCCCAGACCGATTGCGACGGCCCGGCATTGAAGGAGAAGAGCACGAGGATCACGATCGGCAGATAAAGCATTGCGAAGGTGAACACTGCCACTGCCCCAAAGCCGGGTATGCGACGGACGGAATAGCTTTTTTCAGCCACGGCGTTCCCCCTCCATCCGGCCCAGCGCGCGCAGATAGACGATCAGCGCCCCGACCACGACAATCAACATCAGCATGGCCAGCGCCGCCCCCAGCGGCCAGTTGCGCCCCTGCCCGAATTGCAGCGCGATCAGGTTGCCCAGCATCATCGTGCGTCCGCCACCCAACACGCGCGGCGTGACATAGGCACCGATCGCCGGGATGAAAACCAGAATGGAACCCGCAATGAAGCCCGGTTTCACTTGCGGCAGGATCACATGCCAGAGCACCATCAGCCGGCTGGCATACAGGTCATAGCCCGCTTCGACGAGGCGGAAATCCATCTTGTCCATCGCCGCATAGAGCGGCAGCACCATCAGCGGAAGGAACACATAGGCCATGCCCAAGAGCACTGCGAAATCCGTGAACATCATCTGAATGGGACTGTCGATGACCCCCAGCCGCAACAACACGGTGTTGATGGTGCCATTGTTGCGGATCACCTCCTGAATGGCGAAGGTCCGGATCAGGAGATTGGTCCAGAACGGGATGGTGATCAGGAACAGCCAGACTGTGCGCGTGTTGGGCGGGCGGGTGGCGATGAACCAGGCAGTCGGGAAGCCGAGCAAGGCGCAGATCAGCGTTGTCTGAAATGACAGCCAGATCGAGCGCCAGAAAACTGTAAGATGGGCATGGTTCAAGGTGACGAGGTCCGGCTCGAAGATGTCACGGCGAAAGAAGACGCGGAACCAGCCTTCGGTCGAAAACTCCCAGACCACACCGCCCATATTGCCCGGCGACAGGAACGAGTAGACCAGCACGATCAGCAAGGGCCCCGAGGCTGCGAGCAAGAGCACTGTCAACGCCGGTGCACAGAGCAGCCATTTCCAGCCATTGCCACGGATCAAAGGCCCTCGCATCGCGTCAGTCCTCCAAGACGCGCAGGGCGCCCGAGGCCAGCGACAGGCCCAGCATCGCGCCGGGTTCCGGCGGCTGCTGGTCCGGGCGGTTTTGCCGGCGCAGCACAAAGGGCTGACCATCGGCCAGCGTCAGGTGCAGATGAGTATCGGTTCCGAAAAAGACAGCACTTTCCACCCGCGCTGTCAGATCGCCAGTTTCGGGCGCGACGATGGCGGCCTGTTCGGGGCGGATCACCGCGGTCACAGTCGTGCCGGTGACCGGGGTCATCCCCTCTGGCAGGCGGGCTTCGGCGCAGTTTCCGCCGGGCAGGGTCAGACGCGCGACAGCGCCGCCGGTCTGCGCCACAGGCAGCACGAGAAAATTCGTCTCACCTATGAAATCGGCCACGAAGCGGTTGACCGGTGCGTTATATATGTCGGTCGGCGCGCCCAGTTGCAGGATGCGCCCTGCGCTCATCACCGCGATGCGATCAGACATTGTCAGCGCCTCTTCCTGATCATGGGTGACAAAGACGAAGGTGATGCCTGTCTCTGTCTGCAGCCGCTTCAATTCGCTTTGCATCTCCTTGCGCAGCTTCAGGTCCAGTGCCGACAGCGGTTCGTCGAGCAGCAGGACCCGCGGCCGCGGCGCCAGCGCGCGGGCCAGTGCCACCCGCTGCTGCTGCCCGCCCGAAATTTCCGACGGGCGTCGTTCGGCCAGCGCCTCCATCCGGACCAGCCGCAACATGTCTGACGTCGTGGCCTCGATTTCGGACCGTGATTTGCCCAGCATCTTCAGCCCGAAGCCAATGTTTTGCGCCACCGTCATATGCGGAAACAGGGCGTAGGACTGAAAGACCGTGTTCACGGGCCGCCGGTTGGGACCAAGGCCCGCCATTTCGGCACCGTTGATGCGCAGCGAGCCGGATGTCGGTTGCTCGAACCCGGCGATAACGCGCAACAATGTGGTCTTGCCACAGCCAGACGGACCGAGAAGGGTGAAGAACTCGCCTGTTGCAATGGTCAGATCGATACCCGTCAGCGCATGGAAAGCAGACGCACCCTGTCCGAAGACCTTGTTCACGCCGGCGATGTGAATCTCGCCTTTATCGGTCGCGTCCATCTGACCCCCTGTTCTTTTTTGCTTCAGCCTGCCGCACGCGCCCTGCGCTGATCAAGCTATTTCGGCTGCCTCCCAGACGACCTTGCCACCGCAGACGGTCAGCGCCACCGACATGGCGCCGATTTCAGCAGGTGCGACGGCTTCGATATCGCCTGACAGCACCACCAGATCACCCAGATAACCTGCGCGCAGCATGCCCTTGCGATCCTCTGTGTGTTCGGCATAGGCGCCACCGATGGTATAGGCGGCAAGCGCCTGATGCAGGCTGACGCGCTGGTCGTTGGCGCCCTCATAGACAGGGCGGGTGACAGCGGTCTGGATGCAGCGCAGCGGATTGGGGTCTGCAACCGGCCAGTCACTTCCGAACGCCAGATGCGCCCCGGCCTTGGCCAGTTCGCGGGCCAGATAGGCGTCAGCCCAGCGGTCGCGACCAATCACCGACATGGTGGGTTCAAACGGGAAATCCTGCCCGCCCGGCACATGGCAGGGCTGGATCGAGGCGGTGACCCCGAGCGCGGCCAGCCGCGCTACATCGGCACGGTCGATCAGTTCGATATGTTCGATCCGGTGGCGCGCATCGCGCTGTCCATTGGCCCGCTGCGCCGCCTCATACCCGTCGAGAACCCGGCGCACTGCCCCGTCGCCGATCGCGTGCACAGCGATTTGCAGGCCCCGGCGGTCAGCCTCGATGCAGATTTCGGCAAAGCGGTCAGGCGCGTGCAGCGCCGCAGCCCCGCTGTAGCCGGGCTGGCCGGGATAGTCATCCAGCCGCACGGCGGTCGTGCTGTCGATCACCCCATCCATGAACATCTTGACGAAACCAGAGGACAGCCAGTCATCATTCCACGCTGCCGCCATTTCGGACGCGATGGCCAGATCGACGGGCTGGCGGTGCGGGCGGTAATGGAAGGGCACGCGCACCCGCGCAGTCAGACGGTTCTGCTGGCGCAAGGCGTCCAGCACATGCAGCGTGTGAAGATTGCCGTCCATGTTGATCAGGGTCGTCAGCCCGTGGCGGGCACAATAGGCCAGCCCGCGCGCCATGGCTGCGCAATCGGCCTGCATCTGCTCGGGTGTGGGCGCGGGACGCGGTTCCTCGCCGGTTGCGATGCCGGCCATGGCGCGGCCCTCGCCCGACAGGGCCAGAACCGGGGCCTTTGCCTCGAACTCGCGCAACTCACCCGTGGCAAGGCCATCATCGCCCATGACAATCTCGTTGCCGGGGCTCAGGGTACAGCCGCGCAGGATACCGGCCTGTTCCAGCGCGCAGGTATTGGCCCATGCAGTGTGATGGTCGGCGGCCAGCAGAATCACAGGTCGGTCAGGCATGAGCGCATCAAGGTCATGCCGGCTCAGTGGGCGGCCCAGTATGGTGTAGTCGCACCCTTGACCGACAATCACCGGGCGGTCCGGGTTGGCGGCGGCATAGTCCCGGATGGCTGCGCCCAGCGCCGTCTTGCCTTGCACACCCAGCAGTTGCAGATGTGCAAGTTCGGTGCCCCCCATGAACAGATGCAGGTGGCTTTCGACGAAGCCCGGCAACACTGTTGCCCCGCCTGCATCTATGCAGCGGGTGGCGGGCCCCGTCAGTGCGCCAATCTCCGCGTCGGACCCCACTGCCAGCACGCGCCCCCTGGCCAGTGCAACCGCCTGCGCCCGCGAGGAGATCGGGTCCATCGTCAGCACGCGCGCGTTGAGCACCACCATATCGGCAGTCTCGGTCATCGTCATCCCTGTCTTTCCGCTTTGCCGGATCGGACCCCGACCCGGAGTATTTTTGATCAAATGGTGGCGAGATGCTTGCGCCCCCGCAATAGGGAAGCGCCGATCTGGCGCATACCCTGCGCCCTGGGCCGTCCCATGGTGAAAGATCTTGCGCAT
>SKWJ01000144.1 GCA_007128995.1 Paracoccaceae bacterium | reverse complement strand
TGGGGGGGGGGCATTTTGTGCGGTCGATCCGGCTGACCATCCAGGACAGCGTCACGATCACAGTCGAGAAAGCGAGAAGCATGGTTGAGATAGCCATGATATTGGGCCGCAGTCCCTGTTTGACCGAGCCGAAAATGGCCGTGGGCAGGGTCTCGATCCCGGCACCCTTGACGAAATTCGTGATGATGAAATCGTCAAGCGAGATGATGAAGGCCAGAAGAAACCCCGAGATGATCCCCGGCATCATCATGGGCAGAAGCACGCGGCGGAAGGCCTGCACGCGGTCGGCATAAAGATCCATCGCGGCCTGTTCATAGACCCCTTCGATCCCCTGCATCCGTGCCGAGATCGGCAGATAGGCGAAGGGGATGCAAAAGGCGATATGGGCGATCAGGATCGACATATAGCCGCGCGTGAAGCCGATGGCGTTGAAGAAGATCAGCATCGCCACGGCAGTTACGATTTCGGGCACCAGAATGGGCAGGCTGATCACGCCGAAAGTGGCGGTGCGCAGCTTGAAGCGCCCGCCGCGCACCATGGCCAAAGCAGCGGAGGTGGCGATTGCGGTGGCCACGGACGCGGCGATCAGGGCGATGGAGAAACTGTTGACAGCGGCGGATTTGAACTTCGCGGAATCCGGGCCGGTGAACACATCGACATACCAGCGCAAGGAGAAGCCGCCCCATGTCGTGATCGAGCGCGAATCGTTAAAGCTGTAGATCGTCACCACCAGAAGTGGCGCATAAAGGATGAACAGGCACAGGAAGGTGAGCACCTTGAAGCCCGGAAAATCGAAACGTGCGGCCCCGGTCTGCATCAGCTTTCCCTCTTTTCAAGCCGGGCCTGCTGGCGCGCGAGCACCATCAGAACCAGAAGCACCAAAGTCAGCAGGATCATCGAGGCCGCGGCCCCGAAAGGCCAGTTGCCCGCACTGCCCCGGAACTGCTCATCAATCAGCGAACCGATCATGAAATTGCGCGCACCGCCCAGCAGGTCCGGCGCAAGGAACGAGCCCAGCGAGGGCACGAATACGAGGATGCAGCCTGCAATGACGCCCGGTTTGACGGCGGGTAGCACGATCCGGGTCAGGATCTTGAGGCGTGGCGCATAGAGGTCGGCAGCGGCCTCGGACAGCGAGAAATTGTAGCGCTCGATAGCGGCGTAAAGCGGCAGCACCATGAAAGGCAGGTAGGAATAGAACAGACCGATCTGCACACCCAGATTGGTATTGATGATCGTGAGAGGCTCCGAAATCACGCCGACCCATTGCAGCAGATCGTTCAGCGGCCCCTGATCGCGCAGGATAAACCGCATGGACACTGTGCGGATCAGCAGATTGACCCAATAGGGGATCGTGATCAGGAACACCCAGATCGTGCGCTGATTGGCTGGGCGCGTGGCGATGAAATAGGCCGTCGGGAAACCGATCAGCAGACAGAAGAATGTCGCCAGAGACGCCTGCCAGATCGAGCGCCAGAAGATCTGCATATAGGCCCATTGAATCGTCGGGGCCTCATCCCCGAACAGCCCGCGATCAAAGAAGAACTGATCATAGGCTTCCAGCGAGAATTCCCAGATCACACCGCCGCGAAATTCCTTGGTCAGAAAGGAATAGATCAGCATCAGCACGATCGGGGCCAACACAACGATGCCCAGCACCAGCCATGCCGGAAGCAAAAGCCAGCCCCGCGCCGGAGCGTAGGCGTCGCTTGTGGCGTTGCCGCCGCTTGCCGCACCCCCGGCCATCAGTCCACCAGGAGGCGCGCCGACCCCCGCTCCATGTTGACAAAGACGCTCTGCCCCGGCTCGTAGACGCGCAGATTGCCGCGATCCGAATTTGACGCGCGCACCCGGAACTGGAGGCCTTGATCAAGGTCAAGGATCGTGGTGATATCCGTGCCAACGAATATGTTTTCAAGCACGCGACCGCGCAGGCTTTCGGTTTCGCTTGGCTGAGATGACAGGAACAGCCTTTCCGGACGCACGGAAAGATGCACATGCGCGCCGGTGTTGATACCAGCGACCGCGTCACAAGTCAGTTCATGACCGCCACCAAGATGGCATGCGGCGCGCCCGTCCTCGATCCGGTCGACGGTGACTTCCAGCAGGTTGGTATCGCCAATGAAATCGGCCACGAACATATTGCGGGGACGCTCGTAGATCTCGCGCGCGGTGCCAAGCTGCTGCACTTCACCTGCCGACATGACGGCAATGCGGTCGGACATGGTCAGGGCTTCTTCCTGATCATGGGTGACAAAAATGAAGGTAATGCCGGTTTCGCGCTGGATATGTTTCAACTCGATCTGCATGGATTTGCGCAGTTTCATGTCCAGCGCCGACAAGGGTTCATCCAGCAGCAGAACGCGCGGCTGCGGGGCCAATGCGCGGGCCAGCGCGACGCGCTGCTGCTGCCCGCCCGACAGTTGCGAGGGCTTGCGGTGGGCAAATTGTGACAGTTGCACCAGCTCCAGCATCTCACCGGCGCGGCGCTTGGCCTCAGCTTTTGATTTGCCCTGCATCTCCAGCCCGAAACCAACATTTTCCAGCACGCTCATGGTCGGAAACAGCGCGTAATTCTGAAATACCGTGTTGATCGGGCGTTTGTTGGGGGGCAGCTTCGCGATTTCCTGATCGTAAAGATAGATCGCCCCCGCGCTCACATCCTCGAAGCCTGCGATCATGCGCAAAAGCGTGGTCTTGCCGCATCCCGATGGCCCGAGCAGCGTGAAGAACTCGTTATCTTCGATCCCCAGCGACACTTCCTTGAGGGCAGTGAAGTCGCCAAACTGTTTGACAACCTGTCGAATATCAATGGCGATAGGTCGATGATCTTTCATGAAGCCCTCGCGGCAAGATGAGTGGTGTGGACACGATAGAAATGTTGACTGTCCGGTGTAAGAATTGACTGCCTCAGTCCACGTTAGCCTTTGCCTAAGGATGCATCGGGCGCGCTTTCAGACGCAGACTGCCCGGCAAACCGGCAGAAGACGGGCCATCAACCCGTCAGTTCAGCACAAAAAAGATCTCAAAGTGCAGATTTCCGGGCTGGCAGGGCGATGATTAATATTTGTGCAGATGCGCCAGAACGCGATCAAGCATCTGTTCACAGTCGTTGAGCTGGTCAATCTCCAGATATTCATCCGGCTTGTGGCCCTGGGCGGCCATGTTGCCGGGACCACACACGACAGCTGGCCAGCCCGCAGCGGCAAAGAAACCCGCCTCGGTGCCGAATCCGGCCTTCTGTCCGGGTGGTTGGTGCGCAAATGCAGTCGCAAGCGCCATCGCCGGATGATCCTGCGCGATGTCCAGACCGGGATAGGAATTGACCTGTTCGATTGCGACCCCTGCCCTATCCGGATAGCCGCGCAGGATTGCCGCAATACGGTCCTGAAGCTGCGTCTTGAAAAGAGCCGGATCATCTTGCGCCAGATGACGCAGTTCGAATTCAAGAATCGCCGCGTCCGGCACGATATTCAGGCTTCGCCCGCCCTGCAGGACACCGGCATGAACCGTCGAATAGGGCAGCGCATAGGCGGGGTCTGATGCACCATGGCTGCGGTAGTCCTGCTGCATCGCGCGCAGGGCTGCGATCAGATCGGCCGCCAGATGCAGCGCGTTGACGAAGTCAGGGGCCTGCGCGGAATGTCCGGCCTCACCCTTGCAATGGGCGTGAAAGACCGACTTGCCCTTGTGGCCAGACGTCGGTCGCAACTCTGTCGGCTCGCCTATGATGCACAGATCCGGTTGCCAGCCAAGGCCGGTCAGCGCGGGCATCATCTGCCGGATACCCTTGCAGCCGACCTCTTCATCATATGAAATGACCATCATCAATGGCGCGCGCAAATCTGCGCGGGCGGCCTTTTGCGCAAGCGCCAGCATCGCCGCAAGAAAGCCTTTCATGTCGGTCGTACCCCGTCCGAACAGGCGGCGACCTTCCTGCGTCAGCCGGAATGGGTCGCGCGTCCAGCTCTGCCCCTCGACGGGCACCACATCGCTATGCGCCGAGAGCAGCACACCACCGGCACCCGCCGGCCCCAGCCGCGCGGCCAGCCCAGCCTTCGGGGCGGAGGGGTCAGAGAGGCGCGTGACCTGAAATCCGGCGCCGCGCAGCAGTGCTTGTGCATAGTCGATCAGGTCAAGGTTGCTTTGCGCGCTGACGGTCGGAAAGGCGATCAAGCGTTCCAGAACCGGCAGGCTGCCGGGCACAGGCTGCGCCATCGCCCTACTCGGCCGCAAGTTCGGTGATTTCGCGGCGGAATGACAGCGCATCACCCAGATCCGGCCCATCCAGTTCGCGCGCGTAGCGGTGGCCTGCATAGGTGGCCCATGCAATCGGACCTGCGGCTTCGGCATCGCCGAAAACACGGACGGAACGGATCCCTGCATCGGCCCAACTGGACTGATGGGCCATCAGATCATGATACAGCGCGTCATTGGCCATCCGCGAGGCAACCATTACAATCGCATCAGACGCATAATTGCGGGTCTTGCCGGTATATACACAATTGCTGACAACATGGTCCGAGGCGATCTGCGTGACACCGCGGTTCAGCACGATCTCGACCCCCAGATCATCGAGCCGCGCATGGATTGTGGCCTGTTCCAGCGTGTTGTTGGTCCAGTCCGACACAAAGGCCGATGGTGTGATCAGCGTTACTTTCGCCCCGTTCTTCACCAACAGTTCAGCCAGGACGCCACCCATGTAATAGTGGTCATCATCATAGATCACCACCTCGCCGGTCGGCAGATTTCCTGCCATCAAATCGTCGGGAGTGTAGATGCGGGCGGCCTCGTCGATAGGCATCGGCACCACATGCTGACGCGCCACCCCGTCACGCCGCCAAGTCGCCCCGGTGGCGATGGCGATATTCTCGAAGCCAAATTCCATCACTTCGGCCGCACTCAGCCCACTGTCGAGATAGATTTCCACATTCGGGCGCTGTCGCAACTGGTATTCGCGATAATCGCGCACACGGCCCCAGGCGCTTAGTCCCGGCAGGCGCGATTCCAGCGTGACCCGCCCCCCGATCTCGGTCCGCGCTTCGGCAATCGCCACATCATATCCGCGACGGCACAAGGCCCATGCGGCCTCTAGCCCAGCCGGGCCGGCACCGATGACCAGCACGTTTCCGCTGTCGCCCTTCGGGTTCATCTGTTCCGGGTGCCAGCCCTTGCGCCATTCTTCCATGAATGTCGGATTCTGGGTGCAGCGGCTGATCGACATGGTCATGTCGCCGGTAATGCAGATATTGCAGCCGATACATTCGCGGATATCCTCGATCCGGCCTTCCTCGACTTTTTTCGGCAGGAACGGATCCGCAATCGAGGGACGCGCACAGCCGATGAAATCGAGCGTGCCGGATTTGACCATGCGCGCCATCACATCGGGCGAGGTGAAGCGCCCGACCCCTACCACGGGCCTGCTTGTCAGTGCGCGGATACCCGTGACAAGCTGCTCCTGCGCGGCCTCTTCCTTGAAGCGCGAGGGGCCAGAGCAATCCTCCCATGTGCCCTGCGCCAGATCCCACAGATCAGGCAGGTCGCGGTTCATCTCGATGAACTCGCGTAATTCGGCATTGGAAAAGCCCAGCTCGCCAATTGTTTCGTCCAGACTGACGCGCAGGGTGATCCCCATGCTATCGCCCACCGCATCGCGGATATCGGCAATCACCTCATTCACGAAGCGCGCGCGGTTTTCCAGACTGCCGCCATATTCGTCGCTGCGCTGGTTGGTGGCGCGGGACAGGAAATGCTGAAAAATGCCGAAACCATGCGCGCCATAGAGGCAGATCAGATCGAACCCGGCCAGTTTCGAGCGCTGCGCCGCATTCACGAACCAGCGCCGCAAATCGCGGATGTCGGTCTTTGACAGCGCGCGGGCCTGCACAGGGTCATTGGTAAAGGTGCGGATCGGCAGTGCCGACGGGGCCAGCGGCACTTCCTTGGTATAGAGATTGGGGCCATTGATGCCGGAATACGCCAGTTGGATGCCCGCCAGCGCACCGTGGGTCTTCATCTTCTCGGACATGCGACGCAGTTGCGGGATGTCCTTGTCCTCCCACAGGCGCAACTCGATGAAGGGCGTGATTTCCGAGGTATGGTGCATCTCGCATTGCTCGGTGAAGATGACACCCCAGCCGCCTTCGGCCTTGATGCCGCGCATTTCTGCCGCTGCCGACGGATCACGATACCCACCGCCATTGCAATGCGGCACCTGATAGAAACGGTTCTTTGCCGTCACTGGCCCGATGGCCATGGGTTCAAACAAGATGTCGTAACGGGGATCGCGCACTGTCTGGCTCCTGTCAGCTTTTGCACCAATTTAAAGCTGTATCTGTCAGATAAAATACAAGCCTGCATAAGTCTTGCTTTGGCCCTGACTAAGTACCGCCCAGTCCCAGCAATGTGGCGGCATTCTTTGCAAGCCAGTCCTGCGCATGGGCGGTAAAGGTCTTGTGCAACTGTGTCCGCTCGGTTCCCGCGACCATCAGCAACCCCAGTTTCATAGGCCGCGCATTGCCTGACAGCGGTATGAAACGCATCGGCTTGCCATCCGGTGACATATCATTAAGCGGGCGGTGATTGACGATCGAATACCCGAAGCCGTTCGCCACAAGGCTGCGCATGACGGCCATGTCCCGCGTGCGTTCCGTCACATTGGCGCGCAGACCTGCCTGCGTGAAGAAGGACAGGAAATAGTCCGAACTGAGCGGCAGGTCGAGCAGAACCATCGGATAGCCTGCGAGCTGCTGCACGCTCACTGATGACCGGTGCGCCAATTCATGATCATCACTCATTGCGACCATTGGCGGCAATTCTAGCATCGGTGTGAAATGCAGATCGCCAGGTAAATCAAGATCATAGGACAGCGCCATGTCAATACGGGCCTGACGCAGCGAGATGAAAAGACTGGACTGATCGCCTTCGGTCTGGGTGATCCGCACCTCGTCATACAACTCCAGGAAACTGCGCCGCAAGCCCGGCAGGACGATCTGGGCGAATGTCGAAAGCCCCCCAAGCGCCAGCGGACCGCGCACTGTGCCTGACAATTCCCCGGCAAGGTCGCGCAGTGCCGCGGCCTGTCGCAAAACGGTCTGCGCCTGATCCAGCAGTTTTCGCCCCGGCAGCGTCGGCGTCAGACCCTGGGCGTGATGGCGCACGAAAAGCTGCACGCCCAGTTCCTCTTCCAGCTGCGAAATTGCGGCCGAGATTGAAGGGGATGACACATTCACGCGATGCGACGCCGCTGCAATGCTACCGGACTCGCCCACAGCGACGAAGTATTCCAGTTGTCTGAGTGTGTAGCGAAGTGGCATGGCTCACCTGTCAGGGAGGCTCCAGTCTAGGCGGAGATGCAGGCCGGAGCCATGGCTTTCAGCCTGCACAGGCATCGACAGCCCATAACACTGCAATCATGCGCGATATTTCATCCAGACTGTCTTGAGTGCGGTGTATTTTTCAAGCGAGTGCAACGACAGATCGCGCCCGAAGCCCGATTGCTTCATGCCCCCGAAGGGAGTTTGTGCAGACAGCGCATCGACGGTGTTCACGGAAACCGTGCCAACATGCAGACGATCAGACATGCGCAAGGCGCGGCCAAGATTGCCTGTCCAGACCGAAGCCGCAAGCCCGTATGGCGAGTCATTGGCCATGGCAATCGCCTCTTCTTCGGTGTCAAAAGCAATCACCGAAAGAACCGGTCCGAAGATTTCGTCGCGCGCCAGCGGATCGCCTTGTGCAACATTGTCGAAGATCGTCGGCTGGACGAAATGGCCCTTGCCATCAATCTGAACCTGCGCCCCGCCTGTGACCAGCCGCGCGCTGCGCTTGCCGGCGTCGATAAAGCCCATGATCTGCGACAGTTGGCGGGCATCTACAATTGCCCCCATTTTTGATGCGGGGTCCAGCGGATCGCCCGGTTGCATGGCCTGAGCACGCTCGATCAGTTTTTCGACGAATATGTCCTTGATCGAGCGCTCGACATAGAGCCGGGTATTGGCAGAACAGACCTCGCCCTGATTGAAGAAGACCCCGAAAGCGGCCATGTCGGCAGCTGCGTCCAGATCCTCGCAATCTGCAAAAATGATATTGGGGCTTTTACCCCCTGTTTCGGGCCAGACAGGTTTCAGATTGGACTGGCCCGAATACTGCATGAACAGCTTGCCCACGGCGGTTGATCCGGTGAAAGCAAGGCAATCGACATCCATATGCAGACCCAAAGCCTTGCCTGCGGTTGCGCCATATCCGGGCACGACATTGAACACCCCATCGGGCAGCCCCGCTTCAGTGGCGAGTTCGGCCAGCCGCAAGGCCGACAAGGGCGACTGCTCGGCGGGTTTGAGCACGACGGAATTGCCTGCGGCCAGCGCCGCTGCCGCTTTCCATGTCGCCATGTCGAGAGGGAAATTCCACGGCACAACTGCGCCCACGACACCAAGCGGAACCCGGCGCACCAGCGCCAGATCGCCCGGCCCGGTCGGGGCGACTTCGTCATATATCTTGTCGATCGCCTCGGCGTACCACTGGAAGAAATGCGCAGATCCGGGTGCATCAATGGTCGAGGCATCGGTGATCGTCTTGCCCATATCCAGACTATCCAGCAGTGCCATCTCATGGAGATTGGCGCGGATCAGATCGGCCAGTTTCAGCAGCACGGCCTTGCGGTCAGCCGGGGGCTTGCGTGACCAGCGACCATCTTCGAAAGCGCGACGTGCCGCTGTCACGGCGAGGTCGATATCGGCCACGTCACATTCTGCGACCTGCGCAAGAACCGCTCCGGTTGCAGGATTGACGCTGTCGAAGGTTCGGCCCGATTGCGCATCGACAAACCTGCCATCAATAAACGCCCGCCCGCGAATGTGCAAAGCGCTGGCGCGGGCTTTCCAGTCGTCATGGTTCAGAAAAGTCATGCGCATCTCCTTCAAATATCATTCATCGCCGGGCACGCCGTAGGACGGGGCCTCGCGCGGGTCGAGCGCGCGCTGGATATAGGCGTCGAGCTGCGGTTTGTAGACATCCCATGCGATCCCAAGCTGCCGGATCGGGCAATCCTCGGTCCAGTCACAGCGCAGATCGGCGATTGGCCAACTCACTGTATCGAC
>SKWJ01000385.1 GCA_007128995.1 Paracoccaceae bacterium | reverse complement strand
TGCAACCCTTTGACCCCGAAGAATTTGCAGCCGCGTTGGTCGGCACGGACCTTCAGGCGTGACCGGTTGAGCCTGACAGCAAACGCGGATCCACTCCGATCGAGTCGAGTGCCGCGGACCATTTGCGACCATCTTCAAACCCGAAGACCATATCCTGGCTCGCATCGCAGACAAGCCAGCCCCCGGCCTTTATTTCGGCTTCCAGTTGCTGCCCCCCCCAGCCAGCATAGCCCAGCGCGACCAGTGCCTTGGCAGGCCCCTGCCCGCGCGCCATGTCAACCAGCACTTCCAGCGAGGAACTGAGCACGAGGTCATTGGACAGTTGCAAACTCCCCTCAGCGCTGAAGAAATCCGGACTGTGAAGCACAAACCCGCGCGAGGTTTCGACTGGCCCCCCGAAGTGAACCGGCCCATCGACAGCTTCTCCCCCCAAGCCCATTGCCGCGTGCGGAATTTCAAGATGTTCCATCAGCTTGACAAGGCGCAGGTCGGGCAAGGGCTTGTTAATGATAACCCCCATCGCGCCGGCATTGGAATGCGCACACAGCAAAATGACCGAATGGGCAAAACGCGGGTCCGGCATGGACGGCATGGCGATAAGCAGTTTTCCGGTCAGGTCTGTCATGAACCCTCTGACATCTTTCGGGGATCACCATGCCTGTGTTCGAACGCCTTGCCAAGGCATGCTTACGGCACGAATGCCGCAATCCGGTTACACTGTCGTCAGGTCGCGCCCTTGTGACTTTCCTTTGCCCAAGACTCCGGGAATGTAGAGCGTCATGAAATACCTGCGTCACATATCGCTTCTTTGCGCCTTTCTTGTTCCTGGCCTTGCGCAGGCGCAATCGCCGAAATTATCTGAAATCCTTGATGCACGGATGCGCAGCGGTTGGCAGACCGACACCGGAACCCATATGGCAGCACTGCATCTTCGGCTTGCTGGAAACTGGATCACATACTGGCGGCATCCGGGCGAAAGCGGGATCGTTCCAAAGCTTGACTGGTCTGGCTCGCATAACCTTGCTGGTGCGCGCATTCATTGGCCCGAACCGCGGCTTTATTTCAAAGCCGGTATTGCCAGCATCGGATATTCGCGCGAGATCGTCTTGCCTATCGAATTGACACCGGCCGACCCAGGACTTCCCTTTGAACTGGACGCGACGCTGACGCTCGGCGTGTGTGACGATATCTGCATACCAGTCGATCTTGCACTGCAGCTTGGAGTAAATGACACAGGCAGGCCCGATGGGATGATCGCCACAGCCCTGACGCAAAGGCCGCGCAAGGCAAGCAGTGCCGGACTGGTAAATGTGTCCTGTGACGTTTCCCCCGACAAGCGCGGCATGCGCCTGAGCGCAACTTTGACATTGCCCCAACAAGGCGCGGACGAGTTTGCCCTGATCGAAATGACAGGCCCGCCGATTCGCAGCAGCGCCCTTCCTTCCGAACGTCATGGAGACACGATAACCGGGCACACCTTGTTGCGTCTGAAGCCTGGCGAAGCGATTGACCGCTCAGCCGTGCGAATAAGCGTTGTCAGCGAAAACGGCGTCGTCCAGCATCAGGGCTGCACCTTCGCAGAGTGATCCGCCGCTGCGCCCGAACGCAACAGTGCCAGCGCCCCGATCAGCCAGGCAATTGCCAACACACCAACTGCACCGCTCAGGAAAACAAGCGTTGCGGCGCGCAACGGGCTGTCCGACATCGCCTCTGTCTGAGGCATCCAGCCTGGCAAAGCGGCTGTCACGATCAATGCGCCGAAGGTTACAGAAAACCAGATCAACAAACCCAATGCGGCGACCAACGGAACGCGTGCAATGCCCGCCTTAGGCTGGCTCAGGGCGCGGCGTAGCGAGACCAACTGACGGCTGATGTCATGCCCGATCGCCAGAACCGCAGGCACAAGTAGCAGCACGATAAACATGCCAAAGCCTAGCCCATAAACAAGCGTGATGACTGTTGGCTTCAGGAAGGCCGCCTGCGTCGAATTCTCGAACATCAATGGAGTGAGACCCAGAACTGTGGTCAGCGTGGTCAGAAGAACCGGGCGCAGCCTGTCGCATGTCGCGTCAATTATCGAAGGGATCAATCCCCGATCGCGCGCATATTGATCGACAGTCGTCACCAGCACGATAGAGTCGTTTATGATGATCCCGATCATGCCCATGATCCCGACGATCGAGAACATCGACATCGCGACATTCCAGCTGATATGGCCATGGATCACGCCGATCAGGCCGAACGGGATGACAGCCATCACCACAAGTGGCCGCAGCCAGCTGGAAAAGACCCAGGCGAGGGTCAGGTAGATCAGGATCAGGCACAGCCCGACACCGATGACAGCATCATTCAGGAATTCGCGCTCCTGCTCGGCCTGACCCGACAGCCGGGTGGCAATTCCGAAATCGGCCTCCAGATCAGGCAGGATCGTTTCCGTCAGCAGACGTGTCACCTCGCGCGCACGGGCCGGATCATCTTCCGAGAGTTCCCCGCTGACAGTCACCACACGCAAACCATTTTCGCGGCGGATACTGGAGAATCCCTGCCGTTCTGTCACGGAAACAACATCCCCCAACGGCACGAAGGCTCCGGTTCCGGTGCGCATCATCATGCTGTCCAGAAAATCGGACGCGCGCTCGGCTTGCGGAACCTCAACCCGTATCCGCCCCGTTCTCAACCCGTCCGGAAATGTCGCCGCTTCTATGCCCGAAAGCCGGTTGCGCAGGTCACGTGACAGCGCGTCGACCGTAAAGCCCAGCGCATGCCCCTGAGGGGTCAGCTGCAGCAACAATTCCTGTTTGTCATAGGGCAGATTGTCCTCAAGGCCGGTAATCTCGGGGAAGGGGGCAAGGGCTGCGCGCAACGCATCCGATGCCGCTTTCAGGGTTTCGGAATCACTTCCGCTGAGTTCGACCGACAAACTGTCGCCGCCCGGACCGCTGCCCCATGACCGGAAGCTGAATTCCTCCAGTCGGGGATGGGGCCGCACCTCGTCTTGCAGCGCAGAGGCGAAGGCAAAGGACGAGAGGTTGCGCAGATCCGCATCCACCAGATCAATCGAGATTGCCCCAAGAAGGTCGCCATCCTTGTTTTCTGCGGAAGCCAGCGCACGCCCGGCATTGCCGCCCAGTTCCGTCATGGTATGGATAACCGGGTTCATGCCACTTTCCGCGTCCATCCGCGCCGCGAGTGCGTCAGTGGCACGCTGCAATTCGCGCAGCATGTCGCGCGTATCGGCCCGTGTAGCGCCATCGGTCATGACGATATTGCCGGTGATCGATCCCTGTTCGGGCGCGTTGAAGAACCGAAACGGCAAGTCACCGCGCACCAGATTTGCAACCTGAATTGCAAGCAGCGCGACAAGACAGGCAACGACGGGATAGCGCGCTGCAATGACCAGCTTCATCATCGGGCGGAACGCTTGCTCTCGTGCCCATTGGAAGCCGCGATTGACCTGACGCGACGGCCAGTCGTACCAACGCTCTTTAAGCCCGCTGGCAATGGCATGATACATGTGGTTGGGCAGGATCAGAAAGCACTCGACCAGCGACGCGATCAGCACGGCAATGACAGTCAGCGGAATATCCGCGATCAGTGTGCCAAAGCGCCCCCCGACAAGGATCAGCGCGCCAAAGGCAAGGATCGTGGTGATGGTTGCGGCGAAGACGGGTTGTGCCATCCGGGTTGCGGCATTCTCGGCGGCCTCTGCGGGGCTCTCTCCCAGTTCGCGCGCGCGGTAATCGGCATGCTCGCCCACCACAATGGCGTCATCGACCACGATCCCCAGGGTGATGATCAAGGCAAAAAGCGAGATCATGTTGAAGCTCAGCCCCATGAGATACATGACCGCGATTGCAGCCAGCATGGCCGCAGGAATACCCGCCGCGACCCAGAATGCCGTGCGCGCGTTCAGGAACAGGAACAGAAGCACCACCACCAGCCCAAGCCCCATCAGGCCATTTTTCACAAGGATCGCGATCCGGCCTGAAATGAATTCCGCCCGCGTCGAGACAAGCTCGATCCGCGTTCCGGCTGGCAGATCCCGGCTCATCGCATCGGCAATGGCCTGAACCTGATCCTGTATGGCAATGGCGTCACCACGCTCGGAACGGTCCACCCTCAACGAGATTGCCGGATCATCGCCGACCCAGAACGCCCGGTCACGATCAATGCCGCCTTCGCGGATATCGGCCACATCTCCGATGCGCAGCACCGTCCCATCCGGGCGACTGCGCAAGGCAATTTCGGCAACCTGTTCAGCGCTGCGGCGTTCCACGCCAGTGCGCACGCGGGATATCCCCGAAGAAACTTCTCCAGACGGGTCTGTGTTGACTGCCGTCCGGATGGCCTGGGCAATCTCGGACATGGAAAGATCATGCTCGATCAGATTGCGCGTTGGGACTTCAACCATCACCTCTGCACTGGCAACACCGCGGATCGTTGTCCGGGTTATGCCCGCATTGTAAAGCCGCGCTGCAAATTCATCTGCAAAGCGCGCAAGCTGTTCAACGGCAACGGGGCCGGTCACGACAACATTCGTCACCCGATCGCCCCAGTTCGAGCGGCGCGTCGTCGGCTCTTCTGCGTCTTCCGGCAGCGCCGAGACAAGATCGAGCGCAGATTGCACATCGGCATTGGCGCGCGACATGTCCCAGCCTGTCTCGAATTCGAGGGTGAAACTGCCACGCCCTTCGCGGGCCTGAGCCGTGACCTGGGTCACGCCGTCAACCGCTTGCAAGGTCGGGCCGACCAACTGGATGATCCCCCGGTCGATATCTTCCGCACCAGCCCCCGACCAGCGAATATCGACGGTGATATTATCGACCACGACATCCGGGAAGAACTGCGCGCGCATCTGTGGGATGGCCGCAAGACCGGCCACCAGCATCACCACCAGAAGCAGGTTGGCTGCCGTCTTGTGGCGGGTGAAATATCGAAACAGACCCAGTGCCTGAACGGACAGCTGTTTCTTTGCGCGGCTCGGAAACGCCATCCGTCACCCTCCTTGCGGACGACCCGCCCCGTTTTCCAGCCTCTCCAGCATGGACGCCGGGATCGCCTCTTCCGACAACTGAGCAAGCATCCGCGCGCGGACTTGCTCAGGCATTCGGACATTGCTTTCGACCTGCGCAATCAGCCGCGCCCGTCTCTCGGGATCCAGCGTCACCATTTCCGGAGTGTCTGGCACGACCTCGCCAGCAGAGGTTTCGCGTTGCGGACGCACAAGGATGCCAGCGCCAAGGTTTGGCCCTATCTCACGCACGATATCACGCCCGGCCAATGCGCGGGCTTCAACAATCACTTGATCGCCCTGACGCCGCACGACAGTGACCGGCGCGGCTTCAAGCCGGTTATCCTCGTTTATGATCAAGACATTGCCTGCTGGGTTAACGGCTGACGCAGGCAGCAAGGCGACATCTTGCAAGGCGGGTTCTTTCAGCCGCACTGTCACAAAATCTCCGGGCCGGAAGCCACGGGGCGCGGACAGTTCCACAAACAGCCGCCGACCGCTCTGGCCCTGCTCGACCGTCGCCGAAGCCCGCAGAATACTGCCCGGCGACGTTATCTCGAAGCCTGCCACGGCAAGCGCGACCTCGGCTTCAGCGCTGACCAGTCGCCCTGCATCATCAATCAGCCTCAGATACTGCGCGGTCGAGACGCGCACCGACACTTCCAGCTGTTCAGGGTCAATGATCCGTGCAAGCTGATCCTGAGTGTTGATGATCCCCCCTTCCACGAGAGCCACATCTGCAAGCGTACCGCTGAAGCTGGCATAGACGCGTGTATCGGCAAGGCGCCGTTCAGCTTCGGCGAGTGAAATTCGTTGCCGCTCCAAAGCACTCTCGGCCTGATCGCGGCGCGCTTCAGCCTGCGCTTCGGCTTGCCGTCGGCTGACAAGGGCCTGACTGGCCGAAGACACGGCAAGCTCCGCCTCTTCCAGCGCGGCTTCGGTTGTCACCCCGCGCTCGGCAAGCCCTTTGCGCCGTTCAAGAGCGCGTGAGCGCAGCTCGAATTGCACAGTCGCGGCAGCGACATCTTCCGCCGCCAACCCGAGGGCGCGCGTCGCATCGCGCAACTCGGCTTCGGCACGTTCGAGATCGGCAAGCGCAAACGCGCGTGCCGATTCAGCATCGGCCGGATCGACCCGGAACAGGAACTGCCCTGCGCTGACCTCGGCGCCATCCTCGAAGCCGGACGCAACTTCAAGCACGGTGCCACCAACCGGCGCGCGCAATTCAAGCGCGCGGCGCGCGCGCACTTCGCCGAAGGCGGCGAGCGTCGGCGTCACTTCTGTCGGGGTTACTGCCAGGGCACGGACAGTAAACATCCGCTCACGCGCGCCCTGGCCGGACACGCCATCTGGCGCCGCGTTCCGGACCTCTATTGCCGCAACAAGCGTATAGCCCGCATAACCGAGCGCCGCCAAAGACAATGCGGCAAGCAAAAGCGCGATCAGGCTACGGGTCAGAAAGCGCATGGGTGCTCCGGTTCAAGAAAACGCATTAAAGCCTTTATGGCGCAGGTGCTGCGCCGGTTCACAGACATTGTACGTTATACCGCGTTACTTCCGTCGCAAATGTTCGTCGAGTCTTGGAAAAATCTCGACAAAGTTACATGGGCGGTGGCGGTAGTCGAACTGAGGCTTGAGAATTTCATCCCAAGCATCCTTGCATGCCCCCGGAGAACCGGGCAACGCAAACAGATATGTTCCATGCGCGACGCCGGCACAGGCGCGCGACTGTATCGCCGAAGTCCCGATCTTCTTCATCGAGACAATGGTGAAAATTGTTCCGAACGCCTCGATTTCCTTCTCATAAACGTCCCTATGCGCCTCGACAGTGACATCGCGCCCGGTAAGCCCGGTACCCCCTGTTGTCAGGATCACGTCAATTTCAGGCTCCGCACACCAGTCGCGCAGCTTTGCCGCAATCTGGTCACGCTCGTCCCGGACGATGTCGCGCGCGGCAAGTGCATGGCCTTCCGCTTCGATCCGCGCGGCAAGAGTGTCGCCAGACCGGTCATCGCCCGCACCACGGGTATCCGAAACCGTCAGCACCGCGAAGCGCACCGGGATGAAGTCTTTCGTTTCGTCCAGACGGGTCATGGCAAGGTCCTGAGTTTGGCTTGAAGCTCCAGAAGATCAGCCCATGCTTCGCGCTTCGCGGCGGGGTTGCGCAACAGATAAGCCGGGTGCAGCATCGGCAGCGCTGGCCGACCGTCAAGCTCGTGCCATTGCCCACGGATCCGGGTAATCCCCTCAGAGGTTTCCAGCAATGTGCTGGCCGAGACACGGCCCATGAGAATCACGATATCCGGGTCGACCAAAGATATATGGCGCAAGACAAACGGGCGAAACATGGCGCGTTCTTCGGCCGAAGGGTCGCGGTTCTGAGGCGGCCGCCATGGCAGGATATTTGTGATATACAGCGCCCGATCAGAGTTGGGCGAGTCGCGCCCAATGCCGATCGCGGCAAACATACGGTTCAGAAGCTGGCCTGCTTCCCCGACAAAGGGCTTCGCCTGAAGATCCTCTTCGCGGCCCGGCGCTTCGCCGATGATCATGATCCGGGCGTTGGGTTGCCCGTCAGAAAAGACCAGATTGCGCGCGCCCTGACGCAACTCGCAATGCGGGAATGCCGCCATCGCAGCTTCAAGCGCAGCAAGATCACCAGACGCCTGTGCCATCGTTCGAGCGTCCTGAACCGGATCGGTTGCAGGTTTCTCGGCGGCAGAATCGACCTTTGCCGGTGTAGCCTTGTCATTCAGGCGGGGCTTTGGCGAATTTTCCAGCGCATATCTGTTTACAGGTTCGTCGCAGATTGCCTCATCTGCGCCCAATTCGACCTGCCAGGCAAGACAGGCCCGCGCCATTTCCCAATCTGTGTCCCACGAAGCGATCATGGCTACAAGGTAATGCGGGCCTTGCGCGGGGTAAAGCGGCCTTGTCGTCTCGGGTGCTGGTTTCTATAAGGGGCGTGGCCGCTCAGCGTGGCCGGAAATCGGGGGCTCATGCGTTTCACACAGGACCATCTTCTGGGCATCGAGCCGCTGAGCCAGGCCGAGATCACAACCCTGCTCGATCTTTCAGAAGAATATGTTGCGCTGAACCGTTCGACTGAAAAGCATGGCACTGCGCTGGAAGGGATGACGCAGATCAACATGTTCTTCGAGGCCTCTACCCGGACGCAGGCGAGCTTTGAATTGGCCGGGAAACGGTTGGGCGCGGATGTCATGAACATGTCTGTCGCCCATTCCAGCGTCAAGAAGGGTGAAACGCTGATCGATACTGCTTTGACGCTGAACGCCATGCACCCTGACCTTCTGGTGGTGCGGCATGGTGCGTCGGGGGCGGTCAACCTGCTGGCCGAAAAGGTGAATTGTGCGGTGCTGAATGCGGGCGACGGCAAGCACGAACACCCGACGCAAGCGCTGCTCGACGCTCTGACGATCCGTCGCAAGAAAGGGCGCCTGCACCGCCTGAGCGTGGCGATCTGCGGTGACATCGCGCATAGCCGGGTCGCGCGGTCAAACCTTCTGCTTCTGAACAAGATGGAAAACCGCGTGCGGCTTGTCGGCCCCCCGACCCTGATGCCCAAAGGGATCGAGGAGTTTGGCGTCGAGGTTTTCGACGACATGCGCGCAGGGCTGGAAGGTGCAGATGTCGTCATGATGCTGCGCCTGCAGCGCGAGCGGATGGATGGAGGGTTTGTTCCTTCCGAGCGCGAGTATTTCCACCGTTATGGACTGGATGCAGAGAAGCTGGCCTTCGCGAAAGAGGATGCAATCGTCATGCATCCGGGGCCGATGAATCGCGGTGTCGAGATTGACGGTGCGATCGCCGATGACATCAACCGTTCGGTCATTCAGGAACAGGTCGAGATGGGGGTGGCCGTGCGCATGGCCGCTATGGACCTGCTGGCCCAGAATCTGCGCCGCTCGCGCGAGCGGGCCCGCCTGCGCGAGGCTGCAAATGTCTGAAGAAATTCGTGAAAGCCGCCTAGCCGAAACGGACTTTCAACCTGACCCGGACGAAAAGAAACTGCGCGACATCCGTTCCGACAAAGCGACTTATATCCGCGATCATGTCGTCATGGCAGTCCTCGGGACGGGTGTTGCCGGGATGGTGCTTGCGGTGA
>SKWJ01000529.1 GCA_007128995.1 Paracoccaceae bacterium | reverse complement strand
CGGCACGCCCGAAGGCACCTATATCGGCATGATCCGCGCCAATACGATCACAATCACCGAAGCCCTTGGCGGCACGGTTCCGGACTGGCCCGATGCCCTGCAGGACTGGGCTGAGCCTTGGGCCGCGCACTGGGATATCTCGCGCTGAGAGATACAATAGTGTAAACCCGCCAGCAGCCTGTGCAAAACCGCGCAGGATGCCCGCTGTTGGAGCCATCGCCAATGAAGACGCTGCATGAACCCGATCAGGCGCTGCATGTCGAAGATCTGACCGTCAGCTATGGAACGGCCCCGGCGCTTTGGGATATCGATCTTGATATTCCGCCGGGGGTAATGTGCGCCATTGTCGGTCCGAACGGTGCAGGCAAATCCACGCTGATCAAGTCCATTCTGGGGCTGGTCCGGCCAGTCGCGGGGCATGTCCGTTTTCTGGGCCATGAGATTGGCGCCATGCGCGGGCGGATCGGCTATGTGCCGCAACGCCATTCGGTCGACTGGGATTTCCCGACCACTGCGCGCGATGTGGTGGAAATGGGGCTTTATCGCAGCCTTGGCTGGTTTCGCAGACCGGGTCGGGCCGCGCGCGCGCGCGCCCTCGCCGCGCTGCGCGATGTCGGAATGCAGGATTACGCCGACCGCCAGATCAGCCAGCTTTCCGGCGGTCAGCAGCAGCGCATCTTTCTGGCGCGCGCCCTGGTGCAGGATGCACAAATCCTGATCCTTGATGAACCGCTGGCCGGGGTCGATGCCAGTTCAGAAGCGGTGATCATCGCGCTTCTGCAACGCCTGCGGGATGAGGGCCGTACCGTGATTGTCGTGCATCATGACCTGACCACAGTGCAAAGCTATTTCGACTGGTTGGTCATGCTGAATGTGCGCATCATCGCGCAAGGCCCGGTGGCGCAGGTCTATACGCCCGACAACCTGCGGGCCGCTTATGGGCGGCACTTGGCCATGATCGCCGTGCCCGGACCCGAAACAGGTGCGCACACTCGCCCAGACCCTGCCCCCACGCCTGACGAGGGGGTGGCATGAGCTTTCTGGCCGACCTTCTCGGCTCGCAGATCGTGCGCACAGTGCTTTTCGGTGCGGCCCTTCTGGGCGCGATTTCCGGCATGCTGGGGGCCTTCGCCGTGCTGCGCCGTCAAAGCCTGCTGGGGGATGCGCTGGCGCATGCGGCACTGCCCGGCGTGTGCCTTGGTTTCCTGATCGCGGGCACGCGCGATATGGGCAGCATCATGGCCGGGGCGTTTTTCACAGGGGCACTGGCCGCACTGACAATGATGCTGATCACGCGGACAACGCGGCTGAAGACCGACGCGGCACTCGGGATCGTGTTGAGCGTGTTTTTTGCCGCAGGTGTCGTGCTGCTGACATATCTGCAGGCGCAGGGGGGCGCGGCCAGTGCTGGGCTGGCCAGTTTCCTGTTCGGGCAGGCGGCGGCGATCCTCGTGTCGGATCTGTGGATCATGGGCGCTGTGGGGCTTGGGGCGCTGGCGCTGATTCTGGCCTTCTGGAAAGAATTCAAACTGGTCAGCTTCGACGCGGATTTCGCCCGCGCGCAGGGGTTTCCGGTGATGATGCTGGAGGGGGGGCTGACCGTCATGGTGGCGCTGGCCATCGTGGTGGGATTGCAGCTTGTGGGCGTGGTGCTGATGGTCGCACTTCTGATCGCGCCGGCTGCCGCTGCCCGGCAATGGACGAACCGGCTGGGCGTGATGGTCGCGCTTTCGGCGCTGATCGGGGCGCTTTCAGGGGTAGGCGGCGCGCTGATCAGTGCCACGATGCGCGGGCTGGCCACCGGGCCAGTGGTGGTGCTGATCGCAACCTCGGCGGTTGTGATATCGCTCCTGCTGGCACCCGCGCGCGGGCTGATCTGGCAGGGGCTGGCCGCGCGCCGCGCGCGCGCGCGCATCGGCGAGGATCGCATCCTTGCGGCCATGCAGGGGCTGGCCCGTGCCCATGACGACGCGCGCTACCCGTCCGAGCAGGGCATGCTGGCCACGGCGCTGGGCGATGCGCCTGCGCCCGGGCGATTTGCGGCGCTGGAACGCCGCGGCCTGATCCGCGCTGTGGCGCATCCGCCAGAAACGACACCGCATTGGGAACTTACCAGTTCAGGGCACAAAGCCGCAGAGACCCGCCGCCCGGATGCAGAGCGCACCCCATGATCGCAGAGCTTTTCAATTCGATTCCGGCCATGATTTTGCTGACAGGCTGCCTTGTGGGCATATCCGGCGCAATTCTGGGAACGTTTCTGGTCTTGCGCGGCAATGCCATGCTGACCGACGCGATCAGTCATTCCATCGTCTTTGGTATCATCGTCGTCTGGCTGCTGACACGACAACTTGCAGGCCCGGTGCAGCTGATCGGCGCGGCCCTGACGGGCGTTCTGACGGTGGTCCTGTCCGAAGCGCTGGCGCGGTCCCGACTGGTCAAGATGGATGCGGCGATCGGGCTGGTCTTCCCGGCGCTGTTTGCCGCAGGTGTGATCCTGATCGCGCTCTATGCGCGCGATGTGCATATTCATGTCGAAACCGTGCTGCTGGGTGAAATCGGCTTTGTCTGGATGAACACGGTCACGCTCTGGGGTCTGCGCGTGCCTGTTGCCGTGGCCAGCCTTGGCGCGGTTCTGATGATCAATCTTCTTTTCGTGCTGGCACTGTGGAAAGAACTGAAACTGGCCAGTTTTGACCCCGGCCTTGCCGCCGCGCTGGGGTTTCTGCCCGGTGTGCTGCATTACGCGATCCTGACACTGACCAGCGTGACGGCGGTCGCGGCGTTTGACGCGGTGGGCGCGATCCTGTTCATCGCTTTCGTGATCGTTCCCCCTGCGACCGCCTATCTGCTGACGCGCCGGTTATGGCTGATGATGGGGCTGGCCGTGGTGCTGGCAGTGGCAGCCTGCGTCAGCGGTTATGTTCTGGCGCGCCACTGGAACGTCTCGATCGCGGGCATGATGGCCTGCATGACCGGGGTCTGGTTCGCTTGCGCGCTCATATGCGCACCTGACCGGGGCCTGATTGCTCAGACGCTGCGCTGGCGCATGCAGCGGCTGGATCACGATTGCCGAACGCTGGTGGCGCATCTCTACACCCATCAGGACACCGAGGCCAAGGCCGGGGAGAACACCCTGCGCGCGCTGATCAGCCACCTGCGCTGGTCCGAACCGCGCGCCCGCGCGGCAATCCTGCGCGCCCATGATCGCGCCCTGATCGAACGCCATGACGGCCTGCTGACCCTGCGCCCCAAAGGCACAGCCGAAGCAGAGACAATCTTCGGGAGCGATGCGCGCTAGATTGGACAGGCCACGGTCAGCCCTGTCTACCGGTACGCGACGCGCTGTCAGGGCCGCGACAGATGCGAGATATCAAGGCCCGTGACCCCGGCCAGATCGGTTAGGCTGTCATGCAGGATCTGCAGAATATAGCGCGGATTATGCACATAACCGCCGGGATCTTTTGCCGCGACCTGATAATTATACGCGGCCTTCAGCAGGCGCGGTGTCCAGTTCTGATACCGGTTCTCGCGGGTGATCTGGTCAGGTGTCAATGCGCCCGTGCCAGCGGGATCGGCAAAGAAATACGGAAAGCTGCCTGCATAAGCGATCGGCATGCCCGCAATCTCGGCGGCATACTGGCGGATCGCATCCATCAACTGGCTTTGCAAAGCGATGATCTCGCTATGAATCCCGCCCGAGCGATCACCAGTTCCAGCGAAATCGCGGTGCTGGGTGCGGATATCGCGCAACTCGTCCACCCCGCGATGGCAGGCCAGACAGCCGTCGGTTTCAACTGCAGTGCTATGCGGCGCATGGCAGGCGACGCAGCTATCTGCGCCCGGCACATGCATGAACCGCCCGGCATAGCTGCGCCCGTCATACTGATAGCCGGGACGCGCTTCGGCTCCCAGCATGGTCGCGGCAGACGCGGCGTAATGAATATTGACGAAGGCCAGTTCTTCTGACACGGCATCTTCGGGCTTGCCAGCCACGCGGTCTGCGACCTGATCATTGGACTGGCGGCCCTGATGACAGACCATGCAGGTTGCCGAAGACCCAAGCCCTTCCACCTCGACCCCCGAGGGGAAGGTCACCGCATCCAGCGCATGGGCTTCGGCAGTATGACAGCTTGCACAGCCGATCACACTGTTGATCGTGCCGGGGTGGTCCACCTGCCCGGCAGTATGCCCTCCGACACCCAGAAAATCCAGAAACCCGGTTTCGGAATGGCACATGGCACAGCTCTCCGGGACGGAGCCCTGTTCATTCCAGTAGGTGAAGGACAGCGCGCGTGTGTCACCATGGGGCGAGTCCAGCCAGGCCGCGATCAGCCGCTCCAACCCCTCCAGACTGTCGGAACGCGCAAGTGCAGGGACGATCAGCGCAGCAGCAAGGCACAGAACGAAAAGGCGCATGGTCTTCTCCGGTTCGTGGGCGATGGTGGAAAGCGTCGCATCGAATTTGCAATCCCACCTTGATCTACATCATCGCGGCCACCTGTTTCCGGTCTGACTATCTCCGGACAGATGAGAGACGCCATGCACCACCCATTTCCCCTTCCCCGCCTGAATGGCGCAGCCCTCGCCTTTGTGTTTCTCATTGCGTCGTTCCTGCCGCTCGGTCTGGCGGGCGCGCAATCGGTGGCCCCGATGGACCGATGGGAATATGCCGCCGCAGCGATGGGAATGATCGCGCTTTGGGGCATGGCCGTGCAATTCGTCACCTCGGGCCGGTTTGAGGCTGTCTCGGGCAAGCTCGGGATCGACAAGGTCATGGCGTTTCACAAGCTGGCCGCGATATGGATTGGTCTGGCTTTGCTGCTGCACCCTTTGGCATATATCCTGCCGACATGGCTGGATGATCCCGCGCTGGGTTGGGTGCGGTTGCGGTTCTATCTGACCGATCCCTCCTATCGCAGCGGTGTCATCAGCCTTTTGGCAGTGATCGTCCTGATCATGACATCGGTTCTGCGCGACTGGCTGCCCTGGCGCTATGAGGCATGGCGCGGCACACATCTGCTGCTGGGGCTGAGTGCCGTGCTTTGTGGCCTGCACCATGCCTGGGCTGTAGGACGGTTCAGCGCTGAAGGGGCGCTGGCATGGCTCTGGGGGGCTGTGGCGCTTGGAGTGGTGGGGGTGGTTGCGGTGCTCTATGGCTGGCGCTGGTGGCTTCTGCACCGTAATCCGTGGCGGCTGAACGCGCTTGCCAAACGTGCTGACCGCATGTGGGAGCTCGATATCCAGCCAGAGCAGGGCACCCCGGATCTGTCCTATCACGCAGGCCAATTCGTCTGGATGACCGAAGGCACCCGTCGTTTTCCGCTATTTGATCATCCCTTCTCCATCGCCGACAGCCCGAAGCAGGACGGCATCCGCCTGCTGATCAAGGAAGCGGGCGATTTCACAAGCCAGATCGGCACTCTGCCCGAAGGCCGGCGCATCGGGCTTGACGGACCCTATGGCGAATTCACTGCCGAGGCGCACCCGGCGGACGCGCTGTTGCTGATCGGTGGCGGGGTGGGAATCGCGCCCATTCTGGGGATTGTGCGCGATATGGTAGCGCGTAAGGACACACGGCCGCTGCGGCTGGCCTATGCTGTGGGGCAACCGCAGAATTTCGCCTGTCTGGACGAATTGCGCGCCGCGACCCGGACGCTGGACCTGAAACTCTGGCTGATCAGCGAGGCGCGCTCCGACATCCCCGACATCCTGCAGGGGCGGCTTACGCAAGAACGTGTGTCGCAAATGCTTCAGGGGCTGGACCCTGACACGACACGCGCCCTGATCTGCGGCCCCGGACCGATGGTCGCGTCGGTATCAGACATGTTGCTGGGTCTGGGATTGCCGATGCAGAATGTGATCTATGAACGCTTCGACTATGCCGCCGGTGCACGCTCGCGGCAGGACCGTGCGCGCACCCGCAACATATTGGGCATCGGGGCTGCCCTGCTGGCGGGCGTTGCAGCATTCGCGCTGAACATGTGACGTGCCGCATGCCCGATCAACCGAACTCTGCCCACTGGCCCGCGCGTCAGCCCATCTCCAGCACGATCTTGGCCGCATCAACACGTCCCGTGTCCAGATCATCGAAGGCGCGCACCCCATCGGCAAGGGGCCGCGTTTCGACCCAACCCAGCGCGCCCAGATGCCCCTGTGCCAGCGCGCCCAGCGCGGCCGCGAAATCTTCGGGCGTGTAGCAATAACTGCCAGTGATGGTGATTTCCTGCAAGGTGACGCGGCGGATATCATACCCCTCGATCCCCGGCAAAAGCCCCACATGCACGATGACACCGCCCGGACGGACAAGCCGCGACGCGGCCTGACGCGTGGCAACCGCCCCGACTGCGTCGATGATCAGATCATAAGCATCTGCACCCGGATCATGCACCATCGGATCGATCCCGACGATACCTGCTTCGGCCTTCAGCAGGCGCCGACGCCCGGTGTGGGGCTCGGCCAGATCTATGCTCTGCGCCCCCATATGACGGGCGACCAGCGCCGACGCCAGCCCGATTGCACCGCCGCCTTGCACCAGCACGCGCGGGCGCGGCTGGCCAAGCCGTTCCAGCCCGATCCGCACAGCATGCCAGGACACCGCCACCGGTTCTGACAGCGCGGCCACGCGCAGGCTAAGGCTATCGGGCAGGGGCAGCAGATTGCGTTCGGGGATGGTGACATATTCGGCGAAGGCGCCGGGGCGCGGTGGCATCGAGATGATCGCGCGGCTGGGCGACAGATGCGGCCGCCCTGCCTGCGCCACCGGGCAGTCAGGGTCCACCACCAGCGGATTGATCGCCACGCGCGCGCCTGCGCGCGGACCGGACACGACGATCCCGGCGGCTTCATGCCCCAGCACAAGGGGCGGGGGGCGGCGATCGTCATGGCCGTGATAGGCGTGCATGTCGGACCCGCAGATCCCCACGGCGTGAACCCTGACCAGCACCTCGTCCGGGCCGGGTTCTGGCACGGGCCGGGTGTCCAGCTGCATCTGATTGGGGCCAGTATAGACCAACGCCTGCATCTGCGGTGTCATTTCGCGGTAAACCCTCCATCCACAAACAGCGTCTGGCCCGTGACATAGCCCGATGCCTCGGAACACAGAAAGACCGTCGCACCATAAAGATCCTCTAACCGCCCGTTGCGTCCGATGGCAGTGCGCTGTGCATTGGCGGCGGCCAGATCGGGATCGTTGAAGACAGGGGCTGTCAGCGGTGTCGGAAAGAAGCCGGGCGCAATCGCGTTGCAGGTCACCCCCTGCCCTGAAAATTCCTGCGCGATGGCGCGCGTCAACTGCACGATCCCGCCCTTGCCTGCGCCATAGGGGGCCGAATTGGCAAAGGCCCTTTGCGATTGCAAGGAAGCAAGGTTCAGCACCCGCCCCCAGCCCCGCGCCGCCATCTGTGGGGCAAGATGCTGGACCAGAAAAAACGGGGCGCGCAAATGCAGCGCCATATGCAGGTCAAAGGCTTCGGGTGTGACCTGATCATAGGGCTGACGCAGATTGACGCCTGCTGCGTTTATCAGAATGTCGACCTCTCCGCAGGCCCGTGCCAATGCCTTCAACGCGGCGGGGTCGGTCAGGTCGGCGGGGTGGGGCGTTGCGCTGATCCCGTTCTGCGTCAGCATCTGGCAGGCGTCCGTCAGCCTGACGCGATCGCGCGCAGCCAGATGTATCTGCGCACCTTGCAGGCCCAGCGCCCGCGCCATGGCCAGACCGATACCGGAATTTCCCCCTGTCACCAGCGCGCTGCGACCAGATAGGTCAAAAAGAGAATCAAGCCGGAGCATGTTTCACCTTCCGGGCAGTATCGGCTACCGCGATAAGAATATCAGCTATGGCATCACAGTCTGGCGCGGTCATGCCCAGCGGCAAGCGGATATCGCAGAGCGTGGCCTGTATCGTGCAGGCACGCGGCACATCGCTGGCGCGCGCGCCGGGCCAGTGTCCGGGGTTCGAACTGTAGCCTTCGGGCGCGGAAATGCCGAACCATTTGACCCAGACGCCCGCTGCGCGCGCAGAATCGACATACGCGCGCATCTGCCCGTGCGAGAATGCGGGAAGGCGGAATTGCAGCGAGCTTTGTGCATAGGCTTCCGCAGTCGGCCGGTTGGGCAGGACGAAGCCCTCTGCCTGCCGCAAACGCGCGGCAATCCGGTCATGGCTGGCATTCCAGTCCGCAACCCGCGCGGAAAGCTTTCCCAGTTGCGGCAGTGCCAGCGCCGCCACCAGCGCGCTCATCCGCATGGAGTAATTGCCACAAAACCCTTGCCAGCGGGCCATCACTTCGGCAGGTGGCACTGTTCCATTCTGGCCGTGCAACATATAGCTGCCTGAATGCAAAATGGCCTGCGCGGCGATGTCATCGTCATCCGTGACCAGAACCCCACCTTCGCCGGTATTCACATGCTTGCCGGACTGGAAACTGAAACAGCCCGCCACCCCGAAACTGCCCGTCGGTTGGCTGTTCCAGCTTGCCCCCAGAGAATGGGCGCAATCCTCGATCAGCGCGATGCTCAGATCACCGCACAGGCGGTGCAGTTCTTCCAGATCACACAGGTGCCCGCGCATATGCGACAACATCAGCACCCGCGCGCCGCTTGCCTGCGCTTTCGTGCGCAGATCCGCCATGTCCAGCACCAGATCCTCGGTGATTTCCACCAGCACCGGGCGCGCGCCTGCATGATCCAGCGCGCCGGGTACAGGGCCAAGGGTGAAGGCATTCATCAACACGGGATCGCCCGGACGCACCCCCGCCGCCTTCAGCGCAAGAAACAGCGCCGATCCGCAGGAATTGACCGCAACCGCATAGCGCCGGCCCGTCAGACGCGCGAAGCGCCGCTCCAGTTCGGCCGCCATCCCGCCAGAGCCGCCCGCCTCGGCATAGCGGTGCAGGCGCCCCGTTTCCAACAACGCCGTCGCCGTGGCCATGGCCTCGGGCGGAATATCGGGGGGGCGACCCAGATCGGGCAAGACGGTCATGGCTCAGACAGACTCGACCGGCGCACCAAGGTCGAAATTGTGGCCCGGATGATATTTTGCCAGCCGCGCATCGGCCGTGCGGGCATGGGCCTCCATGCCCTCTAGCCGCGAGATGCGCGCGGTGCGAATGGCCAGTTCCTTGCTGGCGTCGCGGTCTGCCT
>SKWJ01000001.1 GCA_007128995.1 Paracoccaceae bacterium | reverse complement strand
CGGCCACAACAATCGTGTACTCGATCGCGCCGGTTTCTTCCAGCTTCTTCACCAACTGCGCAACAGTCGAGCGTTTCTGCCCGATCGCGACATAGACGCAATACAGTTTCTTGTATTCGTCGTCACCCGCAGCGTCGTTGTAGCTTTTCTGGTTCAGGATTGTGTCAAGCGCAACGGCGGTCTTGCCGGTCTGACGGTCCCCGATGATCAGTTCGCGCTGGCCGCGCCCGATCGGGATCATCGCGTCGACCGATTTCAGACCCGTTGCCATCGGCTCATGCACCGATTTGCGGGGGATGATGCCGGGTGCCTTGACATCTGCCACGGCGCGACTGGAGGCCTTGATCTCGCCCTTGCCGTCAATCGGGTTGCCCAGACCGTCGACAACGCGGCCCAGCAAGGCATCGCCAATGGGTACGTCCACAATGGACTTGGTGCGCTTGACAGTATCGCCTTCCTTGATCCCGCGGTCATCGCCGAAGATCACGATACCGACATTGTCGGCCTCGAGGTTGAGGGCCATGCCGCGCACACCCCCCGGGAACTCGACCATCTCGCCAGCTTGCACATTGTCAAGTCCATGCACACGGGCAATCCCGTCACCGACCGACAACACGCGCCCCACTTCGGCAACTTCAACATCTTTGCCGAAGTTCTTGATCTGCTCCTTGAGGATCGCAGAAATCTCAGCTGCTTGGATACCCATTTATCCGACCTCTTTCATGCTGTTTTTGAGGGCCGCGAGCTGCGCACGGATCGATGTATCGATCATCTGCGAGCCCACCTTGATAACAAGACCGCCGATGAGGCTTTCATCGACGGTCGACTTGAGTTTGATCTCCTTGCCGACGCGCTCTTTGAGGACGCGCGTCAACTCTGCTTCCTGCGCTGGCGACAGCGCGCTGGCAGAGGTGATCTCGGCAGTAATTTCGCCTTTTTCTTCGGCAATCAGGTCGCGCAATGCGTTCAACACCTGAGGCAGGGCAAAGAGGCGCCGTTTCGACGCCATAAGACCCAAGGTGCCTGTCACAGTTTGCGAAAGGTCCATCTTCCTGGAGACTGCCGTAATGGCAGCAGTGACCTGATCGCGCGAATAGACGGGCGATGTGATCAGGGTCCGCAGGTCGGCACTTTCGGTCAGCGCGCCATCAAGCGCGTCAACGTCTGTCTCCAGAGATTCAAGAGAATTGGCCTCTTTTGAGAGTTCAAAAACAGCTGTGGCATAGCGCTTTGCAATGCCAGTGGAGATCGAAGCTGGTTCGGACACGTCCACCCTTCCATCTTGAATGCGCCAAGCCTCGCGTCGGCCCGGTGCCATGAATGCTATCTCAGACGCGGCATGTGAAATCGGCGCGGGTTTAGCAGAGGGTTCTTGATGCTGCAACCGTCAAGGACACGGGTTTGAGAGAAAGCCGCGCAGAAAAGCTTTCCAGCTGCGACATTCTGCCACAAGCTTGCGCTACCAGCGCTTTCGAACCCTCCCTGCCACTGCGCGTTTCATGGTCCCAACTGTCTGTTGTGATCGGTTGCGCAACACAATGATTCCCCGATATCGGGGATTTTCCCGTTATCCGCGTTCGGCACCCGCCAAGCCGGACGCGTCCCACCAGCGCGCACGGGGTCAAGAATGCGCAAGGGCTTGCGTTCGCGAACGCTCAGGCCACTGGGGCGCGCGGAATCGGGAATGCGTGTCGCCTCGACCAGCAGCACGCCACCTGCGTGATAGCGCGACAGGCGCTGCCCGATGTTTTCCAGAACCATCGCCCAGCGCAGCCATCCCGTCGCATCGCGCGGTGGAAAGAAAAGCGCCGCGGAATGCGTGCCGACAGCAAAGCCGTGGTCCGACAGCAATGTTTCGATCTGCCCCAGTGAATAGGGCTGCCCCAAAGCGAAAGGCGTGCCGTCCTTGCGCGCCCACAGCCCCGAACGATTGGGCGCGATGACGACGATTCTTGCGCCCACTTTCAGCACGCGCGCAGCTTCTTCCATAACTGCTGCAGGGCGCTCGGATGTTTCGATCCCGTGCAGCATGACCAGTCGGTCAAGGCTGTCAGATGCGAGCGGCCAGTTGGTCTCTTGCACCAGAACCGAATGGTTGGCCGCTTCGGCGGGCCAGTGCATGACCCCTTGCTGCGCAGGCATCAGAGCCATGACGCGCTCCGCTTCCGTCAGGAACGGGCGCAAGAGCGGTGCGGCAAACCCAAACCCGGCGACGGACAAGCCCTTGCCCACAGGCCAGATGATGCGCAACTGGTCACGCATCGCTTTCTGGGCCGCCCGCCCCAGCGTGGTGGTGTAATAAAAGTCGCGCAGAAAGCAGACATCGTGATGCATGAGTGGGCGTGTTCCGATGGTTGCTTTACGGTGTTTCATGTCACACACTGCCCAAACGAAATGGAAATGCAAGGAAAACACCATGGCTCTGGAGATGCTGGCCATCCCCTGTCTGCGCGACAATTACGCATATCTGCTGCACGACCCGGATACCGGCCATACAGCCTGTGTCGATGTGCCCGATGTGGCGCCCATCCATGATGCCCTCGCCAAGGCAGGCTGGCATCTGACCGATATTCTCATCACCCATCATCACGATGATCATATTGGCGGGGTGGCGCGCCTGCGCGAAGATACCGGTGCCACAGTCTGGGGCGCGCAGGCCGATGCGCATCGGCTCCCTCCCCTTGATCACGCGCTGAAGGAAGGCGATCCGGTCCGGATCGGTTCGCAAACCGGAACGACCATCGATGTTCCCGGTCACACAGTGGGTCATATCGCCTTTCATTTTCCGTCGTCGCGACTCGTCTTCTCGGCAGACAGCCTGATGGCACTCGGGTGTGGGCGCCTGTTTGAAGGCAGCCCCGGCCAGATGTGGGACAGTCTGTGCAAGTTCATGGCGCTGCCCGGTGACACGCTTGTCTGTTCGGGCCATGACTACAGCAAGGGAAACGCGGCCTTCGCGCAAACCGTCGATCCGGAAAACCCGGCGCTCGCTGCGCGCGTCGCGCAGATGGAGGAAGATCGCGCCGCCGGCAAACCCATGGCAGTGGCAAGTATATCACTTGAAATGGAAACGAACCCTTTTCTCCGCGCTTCGAAGCCTTACCTAAAGGAGGCTCACAGACAAACAGATGCGAGTGACACAGCAATGTTCGCATATCTGCGCGGTCTCAAGGATCAGTTCTGAGCGATGACATGGCAGGCAAATGTCAAGTTTTCTTGCCAGATTTGCGCCGATACGGCAAAGTTGAAGAAAAAGCCCTTGAAGCGTGCAGAATAAAACCGAAGTTTAACTCTGTGAGGCTATACTGATTGTTGGTGATCCGACGATCATACAGGAACAGGAGCGTGTGACGTGCCAAGCTTTTCGACCACTCTGGAGCAATCTATCCACGGAGCGCTGGCGCTGGCCAACGCGCGCCGGCACGAATTCGCCACGCTGGAGCATCTTCTGCTCTCGCTGATTGACGAACCTGACGCCAATCGCGTCATGCTGGCCTGCAACGTGGATCTCGACGAATTGCGCAAGACCCTCAATGACTTCGTCGAAGAGGACCTGTCATCGCTTGTGACAGATATCGAAGGGTCAGAAGCGGTTCCAACGGCTGCCTTCCAGCGCGTGATTCAGCGGGCAGCAATCCATGTTCAAAGCTCGGGCCGTAACGAAGTGACCGGCGCGAATGTGCTTGTCGCCATCTTTGCCGAGCGCGAATCGAATGCGGCCTATTTCCTGCAAGAACAGGACATGACGCGGTATGATGCCGTGAATTTCATTGCGCATGGCGTGGCGAAGAATTCTCAGTATTCCGAAAGTCGGCGCGTCACCGGCGCCGAGGAGGAAGAAACGGAACAGGCCAGCAAATCAGACGAGAAATCCAAGGAAACGGCGCTTGGCAAGTATTGTGTTGACCTGAATGCAAAGGCACGCAAGGGCGAGGTGGACCCGCTGATCGGCCGTGCCTCAGAAGTTGAACGGTGCATCCAGGTACTGTGTCGTCGTCGTAAGAACAACCCGCTTCTGGTGGGCGATCCGGGTGTGGGCAAGACGGCCATCGCCGAAGGGCTTGCCAAGAAGATCGTGGAAGGGCAAACACCCGAAATCCTGTCACAATCTACTATTTTCTCGCTCGACATGGGTGCACTGCTGGCGGGGACGCGGTATCGCGGCGATTTTGAAGAACGTCTGAAATCCGTGGTGCAGGAGCTTGAGGATCACCCCGACGCAGTCCTCTTCATTGACGAGATCCATACTGTCATTGGTGCAGGGGCGACATCGGGCGGCGCGATGGACGCGTCCAATCTGCTCAAGCCGGCGCTGCAGGGCGGAAAGCTGCGCTGCATGGGATCAACCACCTACAAGGAGTTCCGTCAGCATTTCGAAAAAGATCGCGCCCTGTCGCGGCGCTTTCAGAAAATCGATGTGGTTGAGCCGACAGTTGAGGACTCCATCAAGATCCTTATGGGGTTGAAGCCCTATTTCGAGGAACATCACGAGATCCGCTACACAAATGATGCGATCAAGGCTGCTGTCGAACTGGCGGCACGCTATATCAATGACCGGAAATTGCCAGACAAGGCGATCGATGTCATCGACGAGGCCGGTGCAGCGCAGCATCTGCTGCCAGAATCCAAGCGGCGAAAGACCATCAGCCCCAAGGAGATCGAGGCCGTGGTTGCCAAGATCGCCCGGATCCCACCGAAAAACGTGTCAAAGGACGACTCAGAGATGTTGCGCGATCTCGAAGGGGCGCTCAAGCGGGTGGTCTTCGGTCAGGACGCGGCCATCGGTGCACTGTCTTCGGCGATCAAGCTGGCGCGCGCAGGACTGCGAGAGCCGGAAAAACCGATTGGCAACTATCTGTTCGCCGGACCGACAGGGGTTGGCAAGACCGAAGTCGCCAAACAACTGGCCGATACACTGGGCGTCGAGTTGCTGCGGTTTGACATGTCCGAATACATGGAAAAACACGCTGTATCGCGTTTGATCGGTGCCCCCCCGGGATATGTCGGCTTTGACCAAGGCGGGCTGCTGACAGACGGGGTGGACCAGCATCCGCATTGCGTGCTTCTGCTGGACGAGATCGAAAAGGCGCATCCCGATGTCTATAACATTCTGTTGCAGGTCATGGATCATGGCCAGCTGACCGATCACAATGGGCGCACAGTGAATTTCCGAAATGTCATCTTGATCATGACATCCAACGCAGGTGCGGCCGAACAGGCGAAAGCCGCCATCGGCTTTGGGCGTGACAGGCGCGAAGGTGAAGATACCGCAGCGATTGAGCGGACCTTCACGCCAGAGTTCCGCAACCGTCTGGATGCCGTGATCAGCTTCGCGCCGCTTCCGAGATCGGTGATCATGCAGGTGGTGGAAAAATTCGTGCTGCAGCTTGAAGCCCAGCTTCTCGACCGCAATGTGACGATCGAGCTGAGCGAAGATGCGGCGGCCTGGCTGGCTGAAAAAGGCTATGATGACAAGATGGGCGCGCGGCCACTTGCGCGGGTGATCCAGGAGCATATCAAAAAGCCGCTTGCAGAAGAACTGCTGTTCGGAAAGCTTATCAAAGGCGGTGTTGTCAGGGTTCACATGCGCGATGGCCAGTTGGCGCTGTCGATGGACGGCCCAGATGCAAAGCGGATCACCGGCAATAACCCACCGCTTCTGACTGCAGACTGACGTCACCCGTCAGCATTACGACAAAACCTGTGCGGCGTCCGGCATATCCTGTCAGGACGCCGTATCGTTTCGAGGCGGACCGCCATGCTCATCCCAATCCGCGACCATAATCCCGCCAGCGCCCGCCCCTATGTCACTTACGCGCTGCTTGCGTCGAATGTGGTCATTTTTGCACTGTATTTCCCGTTATTTCAGGATGAATATGCGCTGATGCGGTTCTTCCTCGAATGGGGGATGCTGCCAGCAAGGCTTACATATGGCGAAGGTCATCTGACCCTGATCTCGCATCAATTCCTGCACGGCGATCTGTTGCATCTTGGCGCCAACATGTTGTTTCTGTGGATTTTTGGCGACAATATGGAAGAGGTCTGGGGGCATTGGAAATTTCTTCTGTTCTACCTGACCTGTGGTCTTGCAGCGGCGGCGTTGCAGTATCTTGCAGAACCAAATTCGATGGTCCCGATGGTGGGTGCGTCCGGGGCCATTGCAGGGGTGTTGGGCGGGTATTTCCTGTTCTATCCCCGCGCCCGGGTTGACATGTTTCTGTTCCTGATCGTGATCTTCCGGATCATCCCGATACCAGCATGGCTTGTCTTGGGCAGTTGGTTCGTGTTTCAGATTCTGGGCGGACTGAGCATGCCTGCTGATGTCGGCGGGGTCGCCTATTGGGCGCATGCGGGCGGGTTTGTCGCCGGCGTGGTGCTGTCTGTTCCCCTTTGGTTGCGCATGGGTGGATCGGCCTATTGGGAAAAATGTGCCGGTCACCCGCCCCACGCCGAAGCGCAGTACAGATTTGTCAAGACAAGTGTCCCGAAAGCAGGGCGCAAACGTCGCTTTCAGCCCAGCCCTTGGCGCAGATAGTCGCGCTTATGCCAAGGGCACGACGCAATCGCAGATCCGAAGCCGGACACGTGCGCCTACGTCGATCATTGCGCCCGCTCCAGAGATGACCATCATGCAGCGCTCGCCTTCCTGCACCCAGTAAAGCTGGTCATGGCCGCGAAATTCCCTGCCGACAACAGAGGCGGGCCCTTCCGGGTCGGGTTCCAGCATGATCTGTTCTGGCCGCACCGACAGGGAAACCGCGCCATTTGCCGCCCGCGACAGGGGCAGGGTGCCGAATTCTGTCTTTACCTCCATCCCCGAGGCCGTGCCGCTGAGAATGTTCGAGCGTCCCATGAAGGACGCGACAAAGGCAGACACCGGATTGCGGTAAATCGCATCCGGCGTCCCGATTTGCAGAACGCGCCCTTTTTCCATCACGGCAATGCGGTCAGCCACCGCCATCGCCTCTTCCTGATCATGGGTGACAAGAATCGCAGCGGAACCGGCGGCTTTCAGCAGTTTACGGACTTCCTGCCGGGTTTCGACACGCATCGCTGCATCCAGGTTGGAAAATGGCTCATCCAGCAAGACAAGTGGCGGTGCGACAGCCAATGTGCGGGCCAAGGCGACGCGTTGTTGCTGTCCGCCCGAGAGTTCATGTGGCTTGCGTGCGCCCAGAGCCTGCAAACCCACAAGCTCTAGCATCTTCCGGGCACGCGCATCAGCATCACTGCGCGGCATCTTGCGCAACCCGAACTTGACGTTTTCAAGGACGTTCAGATGCGGAAACAGCGCATAATCCTGAAAGACAAACCCGATGCCGCGTGATTCTGGCGGCAGCTGCGTGATGTCGCGCCCCCGCAGGCGGATCGCGCCCCGGTCCGGCATTTCGAATCCGCCAATCATCCGCAGGGTTGTCGTCTTGCCACATCCCGACGGGCCAAGCAGCGCCATCATTTCGCCTTCGCCCAGATCAAAACTCACCCGCTCAACGGCCGGGGACAGTTCTGGTGGAAAGGTCTTTCGCAGCTTCTCGACACTCAACAGGGTCTTGGCCGGCCGGACCCGGTATCCGAGGGGAGAGGCTTCGGCGGGCATCTTGAATGCAAGAGATTTGGGCAGGCTGTTCATGGTATCCTTCGGGCGCGGACCTGAGCGTATATGTAGTCATGACGCAGAACGGCGCCAACGAAAAGATGTGAAACGGCGCAGGAAGCTGCGAAGCAGGAAAAGGGATTGCCCCTGCTTGATGCCTTCGCGCATAGTGCCGCAACAGGTTGTCAAAGGCAAATCATGACCCAGTCTCGAAATCCCGGAACGGCGCTGAAGCTCGACAGTTTTGTCCATGTCAACCGGCCTGCGGCAGACCGCAGGGCGGCAGCTCTGCTTGCACGGCGGTCGTTGAAAGGGCCACACCAGGCGGCCTGGCTTGTCAATGCGATCACCTGCATGGACCTGACAACGCTGGCCGGGGACGACACGCCCGACCGGGTCCGCCGTCTGTGTGCAAAGGCGCGCCGACCGTTTTCCGAAGCGACCCTTGCCGGGCTGGGATTGGAGAAGATGCCGACAACCGGTGCCGTCTGTGTCTATCCGACCCTTGTCCGTATAGCTGTCACCGCGCTGGACGGGTCCGGCGTGCCAGTCGCGTCTGTCGCAACAGGGTTTCCCGCCGGATTGATGCCGTTGGATCTGCGACTGTCGGAAATCCGCTACGCTGTTGATGAAGGGGCGCAGGAAATCGACATTGTGATCACCCGCGCCCATGTACTGGGCGGACACTGGACTGCCCTTTATGATGAGATTGCAGCGATGCGGGAAGCCTGCGGTGCGGCGCATCTCAAGGCTATTCTGGGGACAGGCGATCTGGTCACCTTGTCAAATGTCTATGCTGCCTCGCAGGTGGCGATGCAGGCAGGGGCAGATTTCATCAAGACTTCGACAGGGAAAGAGGCGGTCAACGCCACTTTGCCAGTCGGGCTGACAATGTGTCGGGCGATTCGTGACTATCAGGCCGCGACAGGTCATGCCGTGGGCTTCAAGCCTGCTGGTGGCATGAAAACCGCCAAAGATGCCTTGAACTGGCAAATACTGATGAACGAGGAACTGGGCCGCGACTGGTTGCGCCCCGACCTGTTCCGCCTTGGTGCGTCCTCCATGTTGGCGGATATCGAGCGCCAGCTTTCGCACTATGTCACAGGACATTACGCGGCCGATCATCGCCACGCGCTGGCTTAGGGGCGAGCATATGACGACATTGACGGAGATCTTGACATCCATGGACTATGGGCAGGCCCCTGAAAGCGAAACACTGGCGCGCGCGTGGCTTGGGAAGGGACCATTCGGGCATTTCATCGGGGGACACTGCCTTCCGCCGGGCGAGCTGTTCGACATCCGCAACCCCGCCCGGGACGAGAGTCTGGCCCAGGTCACGCAAGGGACCGCCAAGGATGTGGACAAGGCTGTTGCTGCTGCGCGGGCGGCCCTGCCGGATTGGTCGGCGCTTCCGGGACATGCGCGCGCGCGCCATCTTTATGCCATCGCCCGGCAGATCCAGAAAAGAGAGCGCCTGTTCGCGGTTCTCGAATCCCTCGACAATGGCAAACCGCTGCGCGAAGCCAGAGATATCGACCTTCCGCTTGTCGTTCGGCATTTTTACCATCATGCGGGCTGGGCAGAGCTACTCGAAGAGGAACTCCCCAATCAGCG
>SKWJ01000480.1 GCA_007128995.1 Paracoccaceae bacterium | reverse complement strand
ACAGTTTGGTTCCACATAAGCGGAAGCTTTTCTGCCTGAAAGCGCGCCGAAGGTTTGGTCGGACATCAGAAGGGTCAACACGGGGTTCCAGGGTCACTTTTTGCCGTCGCGCTGGCGTTGGCTCACCCCGGAAACCGGCATGCAAGATAATCAATGCTCTTGTGGATGGCAAAATCTGCCCCATATCTTGAAGGACAGGTCGCCAAACCGGGGCCTGCAGCAATGTCGCTTGTAAGAAAGGGCTACGCTGATGACAAAACTCAACTTCCCGTCGCACCCGCTGCTTCTTGGGTTCGACAGGTTGGAACGTCTGGTGGAACGCACTGCGCGCGCGGGAACCGATGGTTATCCGCCATTCAATATAGAAGTGACAGGCCAGAACAGCTTTCGCATCACCCTCGCACTCGCTGGGTTCCGCGAAGAAGACCTGGCAATTACGATAGAGCGGCGTCAACTGATTGTGCGTGGCCAGCAGCAGGATACCGAAAAAGACGAACGGGTGTTTCTGCATCGAGGCATTGCCGCACGACAGTTTCAGCGTGCATTCGCTTTGGCCGATGGTGTCGATGTCGCCGAAGCGTGCCTGCAAGACGGATTGCTGCATATCGACCTGATCCGCAAGGAACCCGAAGAAACGGTCCAGACTGTCCCCATATCCAGAAACAGAGGCGAGGTATCACGATGAACACCAAATTTCCGCTGCAAAATGCAGAGCGTCCGATCGCTTATGTCCGCCCCATAAAGGCCAGCGAATTACCGGATGAAATTCGAAGCCAGTTGCCCGGCGTTACCGATCTTTATGCCATACATCATGAAGAAGGTGAGCGTCTCGCGCTGGTCACGGACCGCACAACGGCCTTCGTGATGGCCCGTCAGAACGACATGCACCCCGTCAGCGTTCACTGACAGAGACAAGTGACAGCGTTAACTCTGACAACGCATTCCACTTCAATATCCAACGCAAAAGGGCCGGCAGTTCTGCCGGCCCTCTCATTTCTGTTGCAGTGCGAGGCTTACATCATGCCGCCCATGCCGCCCATGCCGCCCATGTCGGGCATGCCGCCACCGCCGCCCTGACCTTTCGGCTCTGGCTTGTCTGCAATCATCGCTTCAGTCGTGATCAACAAACCGGCGATAGATGCAGCGTCCTGCAGCGCTGTGCGCACAACCTTAGCAGGGTCGATCACACCGAACTTGAACATGTCGCCATATTCACCGGTCTGCGCGTTGAACCCATAGGTCTTGTCTTCGCTTTCGCGAATCTTGCCTGCAACGACCGATCCATCAAAGCCAGCATTGTCGGCGATCTGACGCAGAGGCGCTTCAATTGCACGACGCACGATGTTGATGCCAACATCCTGGTCGCTATTTTCGCCCTTCAGGCCGTCAAGCGACTTTGCACCTTGGATCAGGGCAACGCCACCACCGACAACGATCCCTTCCTGCACTGCAGCACGGGTCGCGTTCAGCGCGTCATCGACACGGTCCTTGCGCTCTTTGACTTCGGTTTCGGTCATACCGCCAACACGGATGACCGCGACGCCACCAGCCAGCTTGGCCAGACGCTCTTGCAGCTTTTCACGGTCGTAGTCAGAGGTCGTTTCTTCGATCTGCTGACGAATCTGAGCGACACGCGCCTCGATTTCGGCCTTCTCGCCTGCGCCATCAACAATGGTGGTGTTGTCCTTGTTGATGGTAACCTTCTTGGCGCTGCCCAGCATGTCCATCGTCACACTTTCCAGCTTCATGCCAAGATCTTCGCTGATCACCTGACCGCCGGTCAGGATAGCGATATCCTGCAGCATTGCCTTGCGACGATCACCGAACCCGGGTGCTTTCACAGCCGCAATCTTCAGGCCGCCACGCAGCTTGTTGACGACCAGAGTCGCAAGTGCTTCGCCTTCCACATCCTCTGCAATAATCAGAAGGGGCTTCTGGCTCTGGATCACCTGCTCAAGCAACGGCACCATGGGCTGAAGCGAGGAGAGTTTCTTCTCGTGGATCAGAATGATCGCGTCATCAAGCTCGGCAATCATCTTGTCAGCGTTGGTGACGAAGTAAGGCGACAGGTAACCGCGGTCGAACTGCATGCCTTCGACGACATCGGTCTCGGTATCCAGACCCTTGTTCTCTTCGACAGTGATCACGCCCTCATTGCCAACTTTCTGCATTGCATCGGCAATCTGACGGCCGATTTCCGCTTCGCCATTGGCCGAGATGGTGCCGACCTGCGCAACTTCGGCTGTGTCATTGACAGGCCGTGCCGCTGCCTTGATCGATTCCACGACCTTCGTGGTCGCCAGATCGATCCCGCGCTTGAGGTCCATCGGGTTCATGCCCGCTGCAACCGATTTCAGACCTTCGCGCACAATCGCTTGTGCAAGGACAGTCGCTGTCGTCGTGCCGTCACCCGCTTCGTCATTGGTGCGCGATGCGACTTCCTTGACCATCTGTGCGCCCATATTCTCGAACTTGTCTTCAAGTTCGATTTCTTTGGCAACGGTCACACCGTCCTTGGTGATGCGCGGCGAGCCAAAGCTCTTGTCGATCACGACATTGCGGCCTTTGGGCCCGAGTGTCACCTTCACAGCATCGGCGAGAATGTTTACGCCGCGCAGCATGCGGTCGCGTGCGTTGGTGTTAAATTTGACGTCCTTAGCAGCCATTTTGGTGCCTCCTGGTTGTCTGGTAACTGGGGTTCAGGTGCGAATTCAGGCGATTACGCCCAGAATGTCGCTTTCCTTCATGATCAACAGCTCTTCGCCGTCAATCGTCACTTCGGTGCCGGACCACTTTCCGAACAACACGCGGTCACCAGCCTTGACAGCCGGGGCGATCAGTTCGCCAGAATCCTTGCGTGCACCTTCGCCAACAGAAATGATTTCGCCTTCAGCAGGCTTTTCCTTGGCGGTGTCGGGAATGATCAGACCGCCTTTGGTCTTTTCTTCGCCTTCAACGCGGCGAACAAGAACTCGGTCGTGCAGCGGTTTGAATGCCATCTGAGAACGCTCCTTTGGTTCCAGGTTATGAACTGTATTAGCACTCCTATCAGTCGAGTGCTAACAGAGCGGAGATAGAAATTTACACGCGCAGTGTCAACAGGCAGCGCGCACAAAATTTGCATCACTTCAATGATCACGCGCGCTGCATGACGAAACTACTGTAGACGTGCTCACTTACCGGTCTGTTCCGCAGCGCGCGCAAGAAACTCGACCAAGGCCTGCCGGTCCCGGGGGTCTGCGATCCGTTGCTCTGGCATGCGCGATCCCGGAGTGTAGGCTTCAGGGCCAAACTCAAACAGTTCTGCAACCGTCTGTGGCGTCCAGATGATATCCAGCTTCTGAAGGGCGTCTGAATAGTCATAGCCGGGTTGCGTCGCAATCTGCTGGCCGAAAATACCATGCAGCCCGGGACCAGCACGCGAATGATCATCTGGCTGTAGCGAATGGCAAACAGCGCAGGCCTGCCAGATTTCAGCACCCCGACCATTATCTGCAAAGGCTATGTCGGTCTGTTGGGGTTCAAGGTCTAGGGCGCTGCCATCCTCCAGTCGCCATCGCCGGATCGCACCATCAACCCCAGCAGTAAAGACCTGCGCCTCATTGAGCGCCAATCCCCAGACGGGCCCGTTTGCGGCAGAGAACATCTGTCGCTGTACAAGATCTTTCGGCTGCAAAAGCCAGACTGTGCCATCAATCGCCGCGGCCGCAATATCTGTCTGTGTCGCCGCCAGCGCCACAAGCGGCCGGTCCGTCAGGAAACGCTCGGGCAACAGATCTCCCTGCGCCGAAAACAGCCGTAGCGCGCCCTCGGCGAATATGACCGCCACCCTGTTCTGGCTAATCGCCAGTCCATTCGGGAGATCGGGAAGATCCACGCGCGCTTGAAGTTGGAAATCAACGCTCCAGCGTGCGAGGCGTAGGTCACCGCCCACGGACACCAGATCACCCTCTGGCAAGAACCCAATACCGGTGACCCGATCACTATGGGCCTGAAATGCCTGCACATCACGGCGTGCACGGTCAAGCAAAAGGATGCGCCCATCCCAGAACCCCGCACCGACCAACATACCATCCGGCGAAACATCCAGGGACGCAATTGCCGAAACGCCCGCATCACTGGCGAACTCGGGATCGCGCGCATCCTCCCGCCACACCGCAATCCGGCCATCCTGCCCCGCAGTCACGAAACCGCCATCCGGCAAAAGTGCAACCGCTGTCACATTGCCATCGTGAAACCGGGTAATATTCAGCGCCGATGCACTGTCGAGATCCCACAGGATTGCGCGCGTATCGAACCCACCCGAGACAAGTACTTGCGCATTTGCATCAAGTGCCCCGACGGGCCCGCCGTGGCCGACAAGCATCTGTGCTGTTGCAGACGGGCCAAAAAGAAGTAGCGCGGCAAGGCACGCGCGCGGCAATGACATCGTGGCGTAACCGTCAGTTTCCGATCAGGTTCGAACCGGGGTTATCCACCCGCGCGCCCTCAGTCGTGAACGCTGAATAAGAGGGCTGCTGAAAACCACTGTCAAGGAAGTTGGCCGCGCCAAAGGCCACAACGAGCGCGAAGAGGATAGCAGCGAGAAAAGCTTTCATTTGGGACTCCTGTCAAGGTGCGCGCCGGGAACTGTCGACGCGGGCTTCTTCCAGCCCGCCCAATAGAGCGCGGGCTATCTGTTGAAATATCTGGCCAAGTGGGCCTTCAGGATCGCGGGCTGTCACTGGCTGGCCAGCGTCAGAGGCCACACGCAGATCCATTGTCAGGGGAATCCCGCCCAGATAGGGCACGCCCAGACGCGCCGCTTCTGCTCGCGCGCCACCCTGACCAAAAATGGCATGGCTGCCGCCGCAATCAGGGCAGACGAAATGTGACATGTTCTCAATAATCCCGAGGATTGGGACATCCACTTTCCGGAACATGGCAATCCCGCGACGCGCATCGATCAGTGACAGATCCTGCGGCGTAGATACAATCACTGCCCCTGCAAGCCGTGTTCCCTGAGCGAGTGCCAGTTGTGCATCCCCTGTGCCCGGCGGCATATCCACCAGCAAAATATCAAGCTTTCCCCACTCCACATCCGCCATCATCTGTGTGATTGCCGACATGACCATGGGTCCGCGCCAGACCATTGCAGTCTCGGGCTCTACCAACAGGCCCATCGACATGGCCTCAAGACCAAAGGCCCGCATGGGTTTCAGCTTGCGGCCCTCACCCATCGCTGGTTTGCCGTGCAATCCAAGAAGTGTCGGCAAGGAAGGACCATAAATATCGGCATCCAGAATGCCCACCTTCAGACCAAGAGCGCGCAGGGCGAGCCCAAGATTGACTGTCGTGGTAGACTTACCGACACCACCTTTTCCCGACGCAACGGCGATAACATGCCCGACCTCTGCCAATGGGTCAGCGCGTGTCACTGGCTTTGCCAGATCAGGTGGACCCGATACGCTGCCATTTTCAGACATCTTACGCTCAGACGTGAGCACAGCGAAAACCGATGTAACCCCGGACAGCCCCCGCAGACGCGCCTCGACCTCGTCCCGAATTGGGATGAAGGCGTCGGCTTCGGCGGCATCAATCTGAACGGAAAGGCTTATACGGCCCCCTGCGAATGTCAGGCCACTGATCCGACCAGACGTGCCAAGTGCTGTACCGTCAGGTAAAATGACCTCGTCCAGAATGGACTGGACGTCATCTTCAACAGGATGCTCGGACTGGGACATGGTTCTTTCGGGACTTTGTGCCTGATAACCCGGCCCTCGGGCAGGACCGGGTCAGTGTGTTGGCCGAGGCAGATGTTACTCGGCCGGCGTCTGCACCTGAGCGCTGTTGCGGGCCTGTGAAGTCTTTACCTCTTCGACCCAAAGCGCATGATGTTCTTTCGCCCAGTTCTCATCAACCTCACCGGACCCCATGGCATCAAACGCACCTTCCATCCCGACAGAGCCTATATAGATGTGGGCAATCACGATGGCAGACAGCGCAGCAGCGATGAGCGCATGGATCGTCTGATAGAATTGCCAGTCGGCCGGAGTGCCCGCCCAAGCGGGGAACAAAAGCATCACACCCGTGTAAGACAGCCCTGCCCCACCCAGAACAACTGCCCAGAAGATTACTTTCTGACCAGCATTGAACTTGCGGGCTGGCGGATGGACACCCTTCTTCAGCAAGCCACCCCCCTGCTTGATCCATTCAAGATCCAGCTTGTTGGGAACGTTGTGTATGACCCAGAGCAGGAAGATCATCACCAGCGCAGCCATGAAAGGCCAGGCCAGATAGTTGTGTGCAATCTTTCCCCAGGCCGACAAGGTGCCAAAGGCATTCTCACCGATGATCGGCATGATCACACCGCGCCCGATGATCAGGTTGAGTCCAGTGAGCGCGAGAATGATAAAGGTTGACGCCAATGTCCAATGCGCGAACCGCTCGACCCAGTTAAACCGCTGTATTGTCCGCCCTGCAAAACCCGAATCGATCCTGATTTTGCCACGGATGACGTAAAACAGCGTCAGCAACACAATCATCCCCACAACGGCCACGATCGACAGTGTGTAAAGCGTGCTGCCTTGCAATACTGCCCAAGACCTGTTTTCAGGTTTGATCAACGCTCCAGCGGCGGGATCGGGGATCGTGGTACGACCAGCGACAGTTCCCCCCGTTCCCAAAGCCTCAAACAACGCGTCTTCACTGACCGATTGTTGAGTAGGATTGATCTGCGCGTCCGCTATAGGTGCAACTACGGACAGGCCCAGTACCAGACAGCAAGCGACCAGCAGTCTCGAAAGATATGTCATCTGTCTGTCTCCCCTTACACTGTCACAGTGTCGCCATAGGCTGTGCGCCAGCCCCAGGCACCAGAACCGTAGCCGCGTGTTACCACCCGCTCGCGATAGATATCGGCGATGATATCGCCATCGCCAGCAAGAAGTGCCTTGGTCGAGCACATCTCCGCACAGAGCGGCAGCTTGCCCTCGGCGAGACGGTTTGCACCGTATTTGACATATTCCGCATGGCTCATATCCGGCTCGGGACCACCCGAACAATAGGTGCACTTGTCCATCTTTCCGCGCGTTCCGAAATTGGCCGTCTGCGGGTATTGGGGCGCGCCGAAGGGGCAGGCATAGCTGCAATACCCACAGCCGATGCACGTGTCCTTGTTGTGCAACACGACCCCGTCATCGGTGGTGTAAAAACACGAAACCGGACAGACGGCTGCACAGGGCGCGTCCGTGCAATGCATGCAGGCCATGGACACCGACCGCTCGCCCGGCAGACCATCATTGATGGTCACCACACGACGACGGTTGATCCCCCAAGGCACCTCATGCTCGTTCTTGCAGGCCGTGACGCAGGCCTGACATTCGATGCAGCGATCCGCGTCGCAAAGGAATTTCATACGTGCCATTCTTGTGTCCTCCCTTATGCCGCTGCAATCTGACAAAGTGTGACCTTGCCTTCATGCATGCCGGTCACCGGGTCGTAGCCATAGGTGGTAATGACGTTGACAGATTCGCCCAGAACAATTGGGTCTGTCCCAGCGGGGTAATTGCCACGCTGGTCTTCGCCCTGGAACCATCCCGCGAAGTGAAATGGCATGAACGCAAGGCCGCGATTGACCCGCTCGGTCACAAGTGCCTTCACCCGGGCGCGCGATCCACCTTCTGGCCCGGTCACCCAGACCCAGCCACCATCGACGATACCGCGCGCTTCCGCATCGGCAGGGTTGATCTCAACAAACATGTCTTGCTTGAGCTCGGCAAGCCATGGGTTTGACCGCGTTTCTTCACCGCCGCCTTCATACTCGACAAGGCGTCCCGAGGTCAGGATGATCGGGAAGTCGTTGGCAACGCCACGATCAACAACGTCCTGCTGCACAACGCTGCCGATATTGGGCATGCGTTGCTGTCTGCGGTCCGCATTGGTTGGATAGCTCGCAACCAGATCCGGGCGCGACGAGTAGATCGGTTCACGATGGACCGGAATTGGATCGGGCAGGTTCCACGCGATGGCACGTGCTTTCCCGTTTCCGTAAGGCACGCAACCATGCTCAAGTGCCACGCGTTGAATGCCGCCAGAAAGATCTGTGGACCAGCTGACCGAACCGATATTTTCGCCACCAATCCGCTCGATCACTGCCATTTCCTGAGCAGTCAGATCGCTTTCCCAGCCAAGCTGTTCAAGAAGAGCATAGGTAAATTCCGGGTAACCATCCTCAATTTCCGAACCTCTCGGCCAGCTTCCTTCCGCAAGAAGCGTCTCGCCATCACGCTCGAGCCCGAAACGTGGGCGGAACGCGCCGCCGCCTTCCATCGGGTGCAGGTTGGTGTTGTAAAGAATGTGCGTGCCGGGATGGCGCAGTTCCGGTGTCCCCCAGCAGGGCCAGGGCAAACCATAGTAATCGCCCTGAATATCTGCTGGTGCATCGGCTTTCGCACGCAAGGTAATCAGGTCAAACTTATCCTGATGTGCCATATGCAGTTTCAGCCGCTCCGGGCTCTGCCCGGTATAGCCTGTGGACCAGCCACCACGATTGATCTCACGCAAAATGGATTCGGGGGTTGGTTCCATCCCGAACTTGCCCTCGACCATTTCGTAATTTTTGAACATCTGGTCTGCAAAACCCAAGCGCTGCGAGAGCGCATGGATCACTGCATAATCATTATCCGATTCGAAGATCGGATCGACCACCTTCTCGCCCCACTGGATAGAGCGGTTCGAGGCAGTACGCGAACCAGCGCACTCGAACTGGGTGCAGATCGGAAGCAGATAAGTATTGTCGCTTCGTGAATGCAGCGCCGCGAAAGTGGTCGGATGCGGGTCTGCCACGACCAGAAGATCAAGCGCATTCATGCCGCGCTGAGCGTCCTGCATCCGCGGCACGGTGTTTCCACCGTGACCAAAGACGATCATCGCCTTGATGTTGTCCTGCTGGTCGACCTCTTCAGCATCTATTGTCACCGCGTCGAACCACCGTGTCGAGGTGATGCCGGGCACTTCCATGTTCTGCTCGGGCGTACGCGCATCGCGCCCGCCTTTCGCGGGAACAGCATCAAACCGCGAAACAAAATAATCATACGGCACATCCCAGACGCGCGACCAATGCCGCCAAGCGCCCGCGCCAAGACCGTAGTAGCAAGGCAGATTGCCGACATCGAGGCCGAAATCGGTCGCACCCTGAACGTTGCAGTGGCCGCGGAAGATATTTGCGCCTGTACCCTCATACCCGACATTCCCAGTGGCCAGAAGCAAAAGGTTGTAGGCGCGCACATTGGCTGTGCCGACCGTGTGCTGCGTACCGCCCATGCACCAGATAAACGTCGCCGGGCGTTCCTTCGCAAATTTCTCGGCCACGCGCTT